>CAIYPC010000435.1 GCA_903927975.1 uncultured Bacteroidota bacterium
TGTTAAAAAGAAAAATGAAATCTATATCAAAGAAAATATTTCAATCATTGATTCCCCGAAAGTGAAATATCGTGGCATTTTTATTAATGACGAAGCGCCCGCACTTTCAGGATGGAGCAAAGAAAAATTCGGAGGCTTTAATCATTCGTTTTATGAAAAAGTGTTCGAGCTTATTTTAAGATTGAAAGGAAATTATTTGTGGCCTGCAATGTGGGGCAGTGCATTTTATGATGATGACCCATTGAATATAAAAGCAGCGGACGATTATGGAATTGTTATCGGCACTTCTCATCATGAACCTCTGATGCGTGCTCATGATGAATGGAGAAGATATGGTCACGGAACGTGGGATTATGACAGCAATGAAACTGTTTTGAAAAAGTTTTGGGAAGATGGCATGAAGAGGATTGGAAACACGGAAACTACCGTTACCATTGGAATGCGCGGAGATGGAGATAAGCCGATGTCAGAAGGTACAGCCATTTCTTTGTTGGAAAGAATTGTGAAAGACCAAAGAAATATTATTGAAAATGTAACACGCAAGCCTGCATCTGAAACACCACAACAATGGGCATTGTATAAAGAAGTGCAGGATTATTATGATAAGGGAATGCGAGTGCCAGATGATGTTACACTATTATTATGTGATGACAACTGGGGGAACATCCGCAAACTGCCTAAGCTTACTGATAAGCCAAGAAGCGGTGGCTATGGAATTTATTATCACTTCGATTATGTGGGTGATCCTCGAAACTATAAATGGCTCAATACAAATCAGATTGAAAGAACGTGGGAGCAAATGCATCTTGCTTACGAGTATGGAGTTAATAAAATTTGGATTGTAAATGTTGGCGACATTAAGCCTATGGAATTTCCTATTTCATTTTTTTTAGATTATGCATGGAACCCGCATAAATGGAATGAAGATAATCTGCAAAATTTTTATACTGAATGGTCAGCAAAGCAATTTGGGAATCAATATGCAAAAGAGATTGGTGAAATCGTTCAAAAATATACGCAGTATAATGCAAGAAGGAAACCCGAATTGCTTTCTCCTGAAACGTACAAACTTTTTAACGAAGCTGAAAACGTTGTGAAAGATTATGATGATTTACTTGTGAAGGCAGAAAAAATAAATAATGAATTGCCCACAGAATATAAAGATGCATTTTTTGAATTGGTCCTGCATCCTGTAAAGGCTTGCGCTAATCTCAATGAACTGTATGTGGATGTCGCAAAGAACAGATTTTACGCCTCTGAAAAATTAAAAGTGGCAAATGAATATGCAGATAAAGCAAAACAACTTTACATCAACGATTCCCTTATCTCATGGCAATACAATAAAGAAATTGCTGGAGGTAAATGGAGCCATATGATGGATCAAACCCATATCGGTTATACTTATTGGCAACAACCGCCAGTTAACAAAATGCCAGAGGTAAAATTTGTGCCGAAGGATTCCATCACAGGAGATGATTATGCTTTTGCGACCGTCGGGAGGAATTCAAAATATCTAATAAAGAAAGATAAAAAGAGTAATTTATTTTATGAAGAAGATGGAGTTGTCTCTATCAATGCAGATCATTTCACTAAAGCGATCAATACAAATAGTATTACATGGAAGATAATACTAGGTCTTGGTAAAACAGGCTCTTCCATTACTGCTTTTCCGGTAACGGCAAATAAACAGATCCCAAAAGATTCATCCCCACAATTACAATACGAAATATATTTTTATGATTCAGGTTCAATAAAAATCAACGCTTATTTTTCTCCCACATTAGATTTTCATAATGATCCCGAAGGGTTACAATATGCTATTTCTATTGATGACGAACAACCGCAAATTATTTCAATCAACAAAGAAGATAATGATAAAAAAATTTGGGGAGAATGGGTGGCAAATAATATTATCATCAAAACAACTAAGCACACAATTTTAAGATCTGGCAAACACGTTGTGAAATATTGGATGGTAAGCCCGGCTGTAGTCCTCCAAAAAATAGTGATTGATTTTAGTGGGTTGAAAGAAAGCTATTTAGGACCGCCAGAAACAATGGTCAAATAAATTAACGGTAATGTATAATTGATAATGATGAAATGGAAAATTGATTGTTTAGCTATATGCTTTTTAATATTCGTTATTTCTGAATCTACTTTTAGTCAGATAAGGTTGCCTCGTTTGGTTTCTGATAGCATGATCTTGCAAAGAGAAATAAAAATAAAAATCTGGGGCTGGTCGAATGCAAATGAAAAAGTCGCCGTCAGTTTCAACAATAAAAAATATCATTCAACAGCGGATGCAAATGGCAATTGGTCGATTGTGTTGCCTGAAATGAAAGCTGGTGGTCCTTATGAAATGCACATTGATGCAAGCAATCACATTTTGCTAAAAAATATTTTGATTGGTGATGTATGGCTTTGTTCTGGTCAATCAAATATGGTTCATCAAATGTCATTGCATAGCATTAGGTATGCAAATGATATAGCAAAAGCAAATTATTCCGAGATAAGACAATTTTTGGTTCCTTCATTATCTAATCTTCAAAAACAGCAAGATGATTTGCCAATAGGTAATTGGAAATCAGCTAACCCAAAAGATGTGCTTCAGTTTTCAGCCGTTGCTTATTTTTTTGCAAAAACTATTTATGAAAAATATCACGTGCCTATTGGTTTGATCAACGCTAGTGTTGGAGGAACTCCCATTGAAGCATGGACAAGTGAAGAAGGACTTAAAGAATTTCCAGGCATCATTAATACGATTGAAAAAAATAAAGACTCTGTGTATGTCAATTCAATCATCGCAAAATCTTCTTTAAATAATTCAAATGAATTTTTAGGAAAAGATAAAGGATTAACAGAAGCTGTGCGATGGTATGATACATCTTATATTCCAAAAACATGGCGCAGAATAAATATACCGGGCTATTGGGAAGATCAGGGAATAAAAAATCTGGATGGAGTAGTTTGGTATAGAAGAGAAATTGATTTGCCTACGTCATTGAACGGTGTTGCTGCAAAAGTTTTTTTAGGCAGGATTGTAGATGCTGATTTTTTATATGTAAATGGAAAACTGATTGGAAATACTACTTATCAATATCCTCAAAGAAGATATAAAATACCTGAAGGTGTTTTGAAGCCAGGGAAAAATATTTTTGTAATTCGTGTAATAAACAATTCTGGTAAAGGCGGCTTTGTGCCAGACAAACCTTACAGTCTGATTACAGGTGATGATACAATTGATCTAAAAGGTTACTGGCAATATAAAGTTGGTGAAGTATTTCTTCCGGAACATCACGAGAGTGATTTTTCTGCTCAAAATCAACCGACAGCTTTATATAATGCAATGATTGCTCCATTGACAAATTTTTCTATTAAAGGGATTCTCTGGTATCAAGGAGAAGCCAATGCAAACCGAGCTGACGAATATGCAAAGTTGCAACCTGAATTAATAAATGATTGGCGCAATAAATGGAAGCAGGGCAACATTCCTTTTTTATATGTTCAGCTTCCCGGTTTTATGGACATGAATTATTTGCCTTTAGAAAGTCAGTGGGCGGAATTAAGAGAAGCGCAATTGAAATCATTATCAGTCCCAAATACCGGAATGGCGGTAGCAATCGATCTCGGCGAATGGAATGATATTCACCCCGACAGAAAAAAAGAAGTTGGGGATCGATTGGCATTGTTAGCTGAAAAAATTGCTTACGGAGAAAATATTGTTTGTTCAGGCCCGATTTATCAATCATCAATGATTGATAACAACAAAATAATTATTTCATTCAATAATGTAGGCACCGGCTTAATTGCAAATGATGATGAAGAGCTAAGTGAATTTGCAATTGCAGGAGCAGATAAAAAATTTGTTTGGGCACATGCAAAAATAGAAGGCGATAAAGTAATAGTTTGGGGTGATGAAATTTCGAATCCTATGTATGTTAGATATGCGTGGGCAGATGACCCCGTGAATCCAAATCTTTACAACAAAGAAGGATTGCCGGCATCGCCTTTCAGAACGGATAAATAATTTTAGAAAGATTGCAAGACATAAATGATATTTTTTATAACAGTAATTTTCAAAAACAATGTATGAATAAATTTGTTTCAGTGATACTTTTTTCAATTGTCGCGATTATTTCTTTGCAATATTCATCCGTTGGTGGATTGAAGTCTTCTCGCACAGTTGTTATTGATAGCAGCAAGGGCTTGAAAGATTATTATGAAAATTATTTTCCGATTGGCGTTGCAGTTTCGCCGCAATCATTAAAAAATCAGGAAGAGCGTTCATTGATACTTCAGCAGTTCAACAGCATCACGCCGGAGAATGCGATGAAGATGGGACCGATTCACCCAAAAGAAGATGAATATTATTGGAAGGATGCAGATTCAATTGTTGCTTTTGCGCAGAGAAATCATTTGCGCGTTCGTGGACACAATCTTTGTTGGCATGAACAAACTCCATCATGGCTATTTAAAGATTCATCGGGTGGGAGAGTAAGCAAAGAAGTATTATTAAAAAGATTGAAAGATCATATTACCACGGTTGTTAATCGCTACAAAGGAAAAATTTATGCATGGGATGTTGTGAACGAAGCTATTTCTGATGATCCAAAAGAATTTTTACGAAACTCTATATGGTATCAAATATGTGGCGAAGATTTTATTATTAAAGCATTTGAATATGTGCATGAAGCAGATCCAAATGCTGTTTTATTTTATAATTATTATAACACTGAGCACCCTGAAAAAACGGAAAGAGTTTTTAAATTGATGAAAGAATTGGTTGACAAAAAAATACCAATCAGTGGAATTTGATTGCAAGGTCATTGGTCAATTTTTGAACCGAGCCATGATGAACTTGAAAACACGATAAAGAAATTTGCTTCATTGGGATTACAAATACAGATTACTGAATTAGATATTTCTGTTTACAAATGGGAGAAAAATATGCGCAAAAAAGATTCAACAGATGTTGATGCTTACACATCTGAACTGGAGCAGAAACAATCAGAAAAATATAAAATGGTTTTTGATATTTTTAGAAAATATAAAAAGAATATCACTGGAGTTACTTTCTGGAATATCTCCGATTATGCAACATGGCTTGATACATATCCTGTTCTGGGAAGAAAAAATTATCCTTTGCTGTTTGATACAAATCTAAAACCCAAAAAAGCTTTTGGGGAAGTGGTGAAGTTTTAGTTGAGCTAAAATTGTTTTTTTGCTATTCTCTTGTAATCTTTTAAATACAATGGCAACGCAGCAGATCCATACCATTTATATAATTCAGGTGCAAGCAGCTTTGCCTTCACTGCTGGATCTGTTTCTAACAACGATGTGGCTTCATCAATAGTAGGCACGTTTAAAATGAAAATGCCTTCATATTTTTTTTCGTTTTCAAAAAGAGGACCTGCAACTACTAATTTCCCTGCATCAGCTAATCGTTTTATATTTTGTAAATGCCCATAAAATATGCTGTCTCTTTTTTTCTGATCATCCATTTTTCCTTCTCCTGTCTTTAACATAACAAGCACGTAAGATTTCATTCCATATTCATCGGCTCCCAACGAATCAGCTAAATGCTTGTCGAAATTCGGATTAAATTGACCGAAGGATTTGACATTAGGAGAAAGCAATAATAAAACAGCAAGGAGTTTGAGCATAATTTTATTTTTAAGGTTAGAATGATACAAATTTAATTCAAGTGTTTAATCAAGCTGAAATTCTTTCAGCCTCTTACTTTTTATAATTGACCTCAGAAGATTTGTAAGAATAGATATTTGTCTTGGTGGTTTTTCCTTTTATTAATAACCCAATAAATTTTATCTGATGCACATCGTCTAAAACAATTGGCATTCTGTAATCTTTTTTTGCGCATGACAAATTAATATTTTCAAATTGCAGATTCTTTGCATGACGAATATATATGCCCCATGCTGGCAGTTCTTTGAACATAGAAAACTCAGGATACTTCGTGGGCAATTCAAGTATGCTATCCAATTGTTGAAATGATCGGAAAGCAAACGAGGCATTTCCCCCTCCCGGATATTGAACAGAAATATTTTGCATGAAAATACTGTCAATATAACTGTCTGGCATACCCGTAATCACAATTGGTGAAATATTTCTCGGCTGATCTTCAACTGGTCCTTCATAAGCATAACCGGAATCAGGTTTGCCTGATGGAATTTCAACATAAAGATTGGTGATATGAATATTCTTCAAGCTGCTTTTCTTAGAACTAACGCGCTGACCTATCCGTAAGAAAATTGCATTGCCTGTGTTTATCGCATAAAGACTGTCCACCACGATATCATTGATAAAACCACCATCCACGGCCTCAAGCGCAATTGCAGAACGGTAAGTGTCAAAAACTTTATTGTTGATTATACGGAGGTGGCTGAACCCGCCATAAGACGCAGTGCCAAACTTAATTGCATTCGCACTTGAGCGAATAGAACAATTTCTGATCAGAATATTATTGCAAGCTGCGCTTGCATCATGCGATTTCAAGCATATACCATCATCAGCAGCATCAATAAAACAGTTTGTCATTTTCACGCCATCGCAATCCACAATATCAAAACCATCATTATTCCAATAAGCTTTGCTATCAACATGAACGCTATCGATATTCAAATCTTTACACTGATCGTAAGTTTGTACCCACGATGCCGAGTTGCTGATGGTAATGTTTTTAATTAGAACAGATGAACATTCACGAAAATAAATAATCATCGGACGAATAGATTCTGTCGGACGATCATTGCGCAAAGGATCATTTATTATTCCGCTGTGAACGAGCGAAATAATATTTGCCGCAACTTGTCTTCCCTGTCCTTCTATTAATCCTTTTCCGGTTATAGAAATGTTTTGTTGTTTATTGGCAAGTATGAGCGCGGTAAAATTTTCTTTGTCATAATCAAAAGGATTTAACGAGCCGAGCAAAACCGCACCTTCTTCCAAATGCAATCCCACTCCGGATTTCAGATGAATGGTTCCCGTCAGGTATCTTCCCACACTAAACACCAAACGTCCTCCGCCTTTATTGTGTATATAATCAATTGCAAATTGAATTGATCGCGTGTTCAATGTGCTGCCATCTGATCTGATGCCGAACAATGACGCCGGATAATCTTCCGCACGTATATACATTGCAGTTAGAAGCAGAAAAAATAATAAGATGGATTTATTTATTTGCATAAAAATCAATAAAGAGTTACGGGACCTAATAATCCCATTGATTGCACTGGCTGATTTTTTCTTTGTTCGTTTGTCCAGTATTGAGCCACCGGATTATCCCTCAGCGTTTTCATATAATTCCCCATCGTTGTGATCACTTTTATTTCAATTGCATTGTTTCCTTTTTTCAACTTATCTGTAACCTCATAAATTCTTTGCCCAAACCATTGCACACCACAATTTATCCCATTCACCGTTAATTCAGATACTCCATAGACTTTGCCTAGATTCAAAAAAGAAATTTTAGTTGTTTCATCAGTATTAATATCTGATTGGTAAACGATAGTTCCGCAGAAAGAATTAAAACCAGTAATTTCTTTCACATCCTTCAATGCATCCATTTGTGTTTGCTCAATTGAGCCATTAATGTGCCGCCATTCAATTCGCCAATTGTTTAATTGCTTTTTATTTTCTGAGGAAGCAGCCAAAGGTTTATAATCTTTTCCTTTTTTCTCTTTATCAAAAACAATTAGTTTAGAGTCCGCCGGACTTAAATCAAGATTCAGATTTTCTCCAATCATCTTCAATTTATATCGTTCTCCAGTTTGTGCATCCCAAAGCCACGCTTGTTTTTTTTCAATAACCTGTTTTGAAAAAGAAAGCTTGATATTATATCCTTCATTCATGTTTGAGTTGATGAAAAAAAATATCTCTGCATCTTTCGTAACATAACGAACTTGATTAATAAATGGATTGGGCTTACCTATTTTTACATAAGGAGCTAATAGATATTTCTCCTGAACTTCTTTATACCAATTGACGAAATCATGATCAGGTTTTTTAAAAATAATAAACTCTTTAGGATAATTCTTCATTTTATTAACCCATTGTTTTACTTCATCATCATGTGCTTCATAATTATTCCAGCCAACAGATTTATCAGGATATTTTTCAATGCAAAAAATTCTTCCACCAGCTATAATAAAGTCAAGCAATTTTTTTGCAGTCGCAGGCTCCATGCTTTCTACTTCAATCAAAAAAAGATTATTGTATTTTCTGTTACCATAATGCAAGTAACGTTCATGCATATCTGAACCCTGGATTATTTTTTCTGAAACATAATCACAACCACTTCCATTCTTATGAATTGCTTCCCATATTAAAGTTTGATATGCAGGATGTACCAACGTTGGGAATGGTTCATTCTGCGCTCCATAAACGCTCCACATACCTGCAATGGGAGAGAGAATAGCAATATCTGCATACATTTCTCCTTGACGCAAAAGCGCCGCCAACCTCGAACGATAATCTGTAAAATATTTTGCATAAGGCCACCATGGATTGCGTTCATTAAAAAAAGTTCCATAACGTACCCAGCCCGGAAACGCAGCAGCTTGGGGAGAATAATTAAAGCCATGAAAAACTGCATGCGTAACTCCTGAAATAATACTTTGATCTGATGCTATTTTAAGAAGCTCGAGTGTTTCATTAAACACGCGATCGGTATTCGTGAGCTCTTCACAACTGATTATTGTTTTACCTTGCAAATGTGCTGCCGAAGAAACATATTTATTGATCATTGTATATGCTCTCCCTATCCGATAATCTTCTTCACTCATTTCTGTGCCAAGTCCATTTTTGATCCATGTTTCGCATTCAGGTATATCAACGCCAAAACTTCCATCCAATGGGTGGTAACCTCTTCCATAGGCTTGCATGCGCGATTGAACGCCATTTTCGTTGCACCAGTTTATAAATGTTTCAACAAATCGCTCTCGTATCAATTCGGTTTTTGTCTGTTCAAAATCGTAGCGAATGCGTTTGGTTTTTTCTTTAATCTCGTCTCCAAATTCAATACCGTAGGCATTATTAAATATGTTGCCCATTCCAGCGGTCTTGAACAGAATAAATGGTAACCATGGCTGCAAATCATATCCTCTTCTTCGTTTAAATTCTATCTCCATATCGTTGGTCCAGTTCGCACCTTCCACTTCCAGGCTATCAGTAAAAAATGATCTTACTTTTCCTGACAAAGGCCCAATGAACGAAGACATTTTGTTCAGATATTTTTTTACTGCTTCTTCGTTGTAATGATTGAGCACAGCACCTTCTGCGCCCGGTGCGCCATTAATCACTTCCATAAAACCATTGATCATAACAAGCGCATATAATGCATAAGATCCTTCTTCTATTGTCAATTTTATTTTGTCATTAACTATTTTGTCAGAGATATCTTTTGCATCTTCCAATTTATTTAATGGCGAAGGCACAAGATGCAGCGACATCAGTTCCATTGTTCTTCCTGTATAAGGAGAGGTGACCGCAGGATCTGCTTCGCGAAATAATTCATACAAAGAGATTTCGTATTCGATCGGCCCTTGCAATTTTTCAACGGCAATGGATACCATCTGTGTTCGCTCATTTCCTTGAAGCCATTCAGCACCAAAAGGCCAGCCAGATCCAACAATCAGATCGCAAGTGAGATCGAGAGATTTTGCTTCCTCTAAAGTGTAATGCAACAGATCGATCCATTCAGGAGTAAGCCATTTTATAGAGCGTATCCCCAAATCATTTGTGTTGGCTGGAAATTTAACGGGATTGATTTCAACGCCACCAATACCTGCTTGTTTCAACAAACGAAGCTCTCTGCTGATTTCTGTTTTTTCAATTTTATCTCCGTTCCACCACCAACGAACAAAGGGTCTATCAATGGAAGAAGGATTTTTGAATGAATCGTATAATGAAGAGGATTTATTTCTATCTGAAGAAAAAGATTGAGGTAATAATTTTCTAAACGCAAGCCCTGAAGTAAGCAATGATCCCTGTAAAATGAAATGCCTTCTTTTCAAAACAAATTATTTAGGATTTGAATTGACTAAGCTTTATAAATAATTGGGTTTTGATTATTGTTGTTCAACAAGTCCCCAATTTTTAAACTGCTCAAATAAGGTTCGGGTAGAATATTAGGTTCGCCATTGAACACAGATCCATCAGGCATATAAGCACATGTCATTGCACGACGAAACCCACTCGTCATGTTTGCTCCCGCACCATGAATGGTAAGTCCATTATGAAAAGAACAACTGCCGGCTTTCATCGGTGCCGCAACAGATTTTGAGTGAGCCAACTGCGGATAGATTTCAAATATGCTGTCCATATTTTTTCCAATGGCAATCTTGTCAAACTTTGTTTCTTGATGTGAGCCTGGAATAAAATAAAGACAACCATTTTCTAACGTTGCATCATCAAGTGCCACCCAAATTGAAATAGCATTCTTATCAGAAAAAGACCAGAATGGCGTATCCAAATGCCAACCTGTTGGGTTTGCCCATGGTCGCTTGAACAAAGCCTGATCGTGCCAAACCCTGATGCTATCAATGTTTGCCAGCTCTGCAGCCATCTTGCCAATTCTTTCATCAAGCATTAATTTTTTTACAGCATCATCTGTTTGCCAGAGGTTAAGCAGCTGATCAAACACCTTTGAAAAATAATCAGAATCTTCATTGATGCCATCATCTTCTCCGATGACAACATCTTTGCCGGGCATTTTTTTTCCTGCCCTATCCTTCACTGCTTTGTTCACTGAATTGCGCCAATGATCTAATTCTTCAGGCGAAAGAAAATTGTCAATAAATATAAATCCATTGGATTGATAAGACGCAATTTGATCCTTGGAGAGCTGATGGTTCATGATGCAATCGTTTAGTAATCCAAATGTACTTTTTCTTTTGATTAGAATTATTCTTGAACATGTTGCGATAATTATGAGTCAATTAGTGACAATAATTTTAAATAGGAATACCGACAATGGATATCTTAAACAAGACAATTCTTTATTGGGATTAATGGTGCATCAGAAAATGCAAATGTTTTATGCAAATAATAATATCACTTTAAGCTTGCGTTGAGTTACTAACAGATGTTATTAATTTTATCTTGTTGATGTTCACGTTTAAATTTAATTTTCTGTATGCAAAAAGATATACCCCTTAAACTAGTAGAACTAAAACGGCGGAGAGAGGAGTACATGAAGACATTAAAAGGTGATACAAAGAATGTAACCACCCTCGATAAACTAGCGTTATGGATTACAGATAAAGTTGGGAGCATGGGCTTCTTTGTTATTATTTTTGTTTGGACAGTCTGTTGGCTTAGCTGGAATATCTTTTCACCAGAGAAGGCACGGTTCGATCCCTATCCTGCATTCGTGCTTTGGCTCTTCATCTCTAATATGATCCAATTGTTTTTGATGCCGCTAATTATGATTGGACAAAACCTGCAATCGCGCCACGCAGATATGAGAGCAGAAACTGATCTCAAAATAAATGAACTCGCAGATATAGAGAACGAAACGATCTTGATGCATCTCGAAAATCAGAATGAAATGATATTGGAGATATTAAAAAACATTGAAGCCAAGAGTAATCAAACCGACAGCAAATAAATAAAATGAAGAGCTGCTGCCTAACTGCCTTATTGTTGATCATTGCTAATATCTGTGTTGCCCAAACATATATTTCTTTAGCTCCCTGCATTACAAATGACCCCGGCACTTTTTGGGGGAAATCTAATCTTGCACTCGAAATAGGAAGGCAATGGGATGTTTTCAGCCTTGGGATTGATATTGGCAAAACAAGTCTTGGAAAAGTAACAGGGCGAGATACCACAGCTTATCTTGAACTGCGTCCCAATCTTAATATATTCCAAGAGGGAAAATTCACCAACACTTTTACGGCTGGCATTGGCTACATATTCAATTCAACACAAAGCCTGATGACTGAGCTCACTTCGGGAATTGAATATGCTTATAATGATCAGCTCCATCTTAATATTTATTTTGGTCAATATTATTACAGTGGAAAGATAAATGCAAGCACCACCACTTTTTTCGGTTTTTCAGTGATGCTTTATTTTGCAAAATCAAATCCAAAGGCATTGATTCCCAATCCTCATAAATAGCCATTTTCTTTTTAGCATTTTTAATAAAGCCGCAATATTTATTTTCATTTATTTTTTCTGACGTAAATATTGCCGTTCATATTTTTCATCATCACCTCAGGGCCTCCGCCATTTATTTTCCCCATTATCCAATCATCGAGCTTGAGCTGATACATGCCTGATTCTCTTTTTGTTTCTGTTTTTGGCTGTGTCTTGTCAATGTCAATATCAAAATCAGTAAATATTTCTCCGCGTTCTGATTTTAGGCGGAAGTTTGATTTTGCAGATGCGGGAAAACTAACATCCACATTGCCATTCAGTGTGCTAAAAGCCATCGGCGCTTTATCGTCTATGGAATTAAATGTTGTAATGACATTACCATTGACTGTGCTGGCTACAACCGATCCTGTGATACCAGTACATTTAATTGCGCCGTTCACATTATTGATCTCCAACTCGCCCTGAACATTTTCTACTTCTATATCTCCATTATTGATAGTAGATAATCTCAGCTTTACGTTCTTCGGTATTTTGAGATAGAGATCAACCACTTTGTTCACATCATTATTTTCTACTGTTACAACGTTGTTGTCTTCTTTGGCAGTGATATCAAAACTGTTCTTCGGAGAAATTCTTTTCATGCCGCCAGGAGCATCATCAGAAACTTCTTTTTTTCCTCTTGCTTTTACATCAATCAAAATTTCATTGCCATCATAACCGCTTGCTTTAATAGAGCCGTTCACCAAATCGATATGTAACGAATAAGCTTTGCCGGGCGCGCTCAAAGGAACTTTAAGTTGTTCGGCATTTGTTTGTGCCTGCGCTGACATCATACAAAATAGAAATAGGGCAATAGAGAAAGAGAATATTTTTTTCATGAGTTATTTTTTAAGCTTGTTTTTTTATGTAGATATTTCCGTTGAGTGTTTCGAATTTTAAACTGTTGCCGCCAGATCCAATGCGCACCTCAGTTATTTTATTGAGCTTATAAATGGTTGCGCCGTTTTTGCTTTCCTGATTCTTTGTAACTTTTGCAGGAAGCACTTCAACCGAAGGAAAATCAGTAAAAAATTCTCCGTTCATGCTTTTGAATTGCATATCTGCAGACAGATCAGCAGGGTAGGTGACTTTGATTTCTCCATTGATTGTATAGTAAGAAGAAGCACCTTTTGGAACGGCACTGTAAACAACTCCAACTGCTCCATTAACCGTATGCGCATGTGTTGCTCCTTTGGCACCGGTAACAGCAATGCTTCCATTTACATTATTAATATGAAGCGTGCCTGTTACACCGTTCAATGCTATATCTCCGTTGTTCACAGTTGAGACATCAAGATTTATCCCATAAGGAACCTTAACTATAAACACAAGACTGTAACGATAATCAATTCGTTCATCGTTATCATAATTGCGCCAATGGTGAGGTCGTGAATCATGTGGCGAAGCAATATATGCGATCACTGTATCAGATGTTTGTTGAAAATCAAGTTTGAATTCTTTCTTGCCAATTTCTAAAGTTTGGTTATCATCCGCCGTAATCACTTCGTCAACTTCGATCGTGATCTTGCTGCCTGAATATCCTTCCACTTTGATCGGGCCATCAATATTGTAAATTGATAATACAGTTGATGATGCATCTTTTGAAGGTGTGAATTCTTTGCTGAAATGTTCTTTGTACTCTTGTGCATTTGCCTGCAGGCAAAGAGCAGTCAACCCCGTAAATAACAGGAAAAATAATTTTTTCATGAGCTTGTTTTTTTAATGAATTTTAAATGAGCTTTTGAATGCTTTCTTCTATTTTGGTTTTGACCATTTCATTGAGGTCTTTTTTCTGAAGCAATTTTTGTAAAGGCTTAACTGATTTTTTCTCCCGCAGTTTCACCATCAGATCAGCAATAGCTGATTGCACAAGTGGCGATTCTTGTTTCGTGATGCTTTGCACCAATCCTTCACGCACCACAGGTGACTTTGATAATTTTGCAAGTGCATCAAGTGTTATCAAACGAACATTTGTGTTTGGATCTTGATTGAGGGTTGTGAGCAATGCCTCCACCACTTTATTGTTTACAGTGATCATCTGATCAGTATATCCAACTGCACGGATACGCTCGGAAGCAGATGGATTCTCAAGCAATGAAAGCATCATCATCTGTTTCATTGAGCTCATTTCAGAAGCCAAAGAATCTATCTTTTTATTATAGGCAGATACTGGTGGAGTGGAATGGTTTATTAAGTAGCCCGCACCAACGCCAATCATTAATAAAATAATTGCTGCGGCATATTGTGTCCAACGGCGAGTGAATTTAGGTTCGATCAACTTTCCTTGAGTGATAGTTGATTTTTTTGTCGCTTGCCCTTCTTCTTTTTTAAATTTTGTTAGCATTTCATGAAAGCCTGTTCGCAATGATTCGGAAGGAACTGGCACAGGAAGCTCGCCTATCATTATCCATGTTTTTTTTGTGGCTTCCAGTTCCATGCGGCAATCGGCGCAGTTTTCAAGATGCTTTTTCAAATCAGCAAGCATTGATTGATTGAGCGAACCCATTACCATCAAATCAATTTGTTGTTTATAGTTTTCGCATTCCATATTAAAAAATTAATTCGCAATTTTTAAATAGCAGCTTTTAAGCTGGCTCAGTGCTCGATGCACCCTCACCTTAACAGCGCCTTCTGTGATGCCCAGCAAATCAGCAATTTCATGATATTTCAATTCTTCATAGCGGCAAAGCATCAGCAATTCACGATTATCGATACTCAAATTTTCCATTGCCATTTGAAGTGTTTGCAGCTCTTGCTTTTTTTCTATGTCGCCAAAATATTCTTCCGTAATCTTTTCATCGAAATTTTCTACAGAATACATATAAGGCTTCTTTGAATTTTTTTTGAAATAATCGCTCAGCAAATTTCTTGCGAGATGGTACATCCATGTTTTAAAACTTCCTGTCCCGGCAAAACTATTTCGATAGTTGAGCATCCGCAAAAAAAGGTTCTGTACTATATCTTCACTTTCCTCTCTGTTGCCAATCATGTGAAAAATAAATCCATACACTGCACGGTGATGCCGTTCAAAGATTAAGCCCATCCGGTCAAAATCTCCTTCCTTAACCTGTAGCATAAGCTCGTTATCTGAAAGCAGCGTATTCAATTATGTTTTGTATGATTGATAACTGTCAATATAAACCTTCTTTTATAAAAAAGGTTACAGGAATGATTGAGGAATATTTTTATCGAGTTCTTTTATATTGGGGACATATATAAAATGGAAAGGAGCCCCTAGTGAGCTCCAATGTTCCTGATGACCGTCCGTAATATTTTAAGTTGAGTGTTATCTTTTTTTGATTGCCTGTTCTATTATTTATATTACCAATCGCTTGCCATTAATTTAAATGTTTATTATCAACACATTAAAAAAGAGGATTCAAAATATGCGTCTATGGATGGGAAATAAAGAAAATTTCGGGGAAGCGGTTATGTATGTACGTTATACAGTGCTTGCTAAATAAAAAAGCCACCCTCATAAAAATGAAGCGGCTCATACATGGGAAAGTTCTGATAGCTTGTCTGTAAAATCAGCTACTACAATGATTTTATTACCTGCAAGATAAATTGAGGATATTATCCTGTTCTTACTTTAAGATTACGATAATGTTATTGATGAGAATGATTGTTCAAGAAGCAATACCCTGTTACTTTGAAGAGGACTGAAGATGCCAGGATTATATGCAATGCAAAATTATTACAAGCTAAAAAAATAAAATAATTCAACTTGTTCAAGCCTTTTAGGGTAACGTCTGTATAGCTAAAGCCCTTTTATTGGTGCTTCGATAGGATGTTCTGCAGTGAACGTAAGACCGAGAAGCGCTGCTATTGTCTGGGCGAGTTGCGCTTGATATAGTTGCTCTGGTTGTTTTATTTCCCCCAGAGGCCGAACCCCTGGTCCGATTGCGGCGAACCAAATTTCATCAGCTCCATTGATATTAATACCGTGATCTTTCCATTCAGATTTTATCTTATCGCCGCGCCCATGATCGGTGAGCAACAACATTGTTGTCCTGTCTTTGTACTCTGGCATTGACTGCAGCATCTTCCATAAATCAGCGAGCCACGCATCAGCCATATTGGCCGAGTTCAGCGTGCTTTCGTAATTGCCCTCATGTGCAAAATTGTCCGTCTCAACAAGACCTATATGCAAAACCTTCGGCTTAAATTCCCTGATATATTCCTTTGCCATATAGTAGGTGAACATATCGCTTCTCTCATTAGAGGGCATTCCAGCATTGCGAACGTGCCACTGCATATCATTGAGCAATTCAAAAGCTGGCGACTTGAACCGGAGGGAATCGTAGCCCGCGTTTACGAAAATCCCGGATCTTTTTTCAGAAAAAATAGCATGGAAAGCATTCCAGGAAGTAAAGACTGCTACTTTGCTTTTATAATCAGGAAGGTTATTGATAAATTCAAGCACGGAGCTGTTCTTGTTCGGGTATTCGACGCTGTTGGCTTTGCCAGTAGTATCGTTGGGGAAACCGGTGAACATCTCATTATAGCCTGGGTAGGAATATCGATAGTTGTTCATTACATTCACCTTACTTCCTAAATCTCGATTACCATGAATTTGGCCTAGGGAATTGACCACGTCCCAAAAAAAAGGGAAAAGCTTTTGTCTGCGCTCAATTGCTGTTGGTGCCCAATATTTATCTTTTACTCTTTGGGTATCGCTACTGTATTTGGGATCATTGATCAACACACTGTCTGCGCCCGTGAATAGTTCGTGCCAGCGCAAACCATCGAGGGTTACTATAATCAGGTTGTCAGTTTGCTTTTGCTGTGCGCAAGCAAAAAAATTAGCAAAAATTAGAACGAAGAATAAAAGTATCAGCTTTTTCATTTGCAGCATTATTTTGAGAATTACTGGGAGAGGCCAAACTATGCCTCCAATATGAGGCAGTTGTTACGTCAATCTTATCCTATTGTTAAATGAATAGGCGAAGTCAATCCGATAAGCCCTGTATGTGTAGCCAGTCGCCAAGTCTGTCAATCCATGTATCTGAAGGTTGATTTTGCTTATTCATACCGAACCTGGAAATTATTCTCAATGAGATCACCTGATTATCATTGATCAGGAGCATGCGATTATTATCCAAGCTGACCCCCTAATTATTACAAAGCCGATCATGGTGTAAGCGATATTTAAAAGAGGTTGTTTTAACATCCATAAAA
>CAIYPC010000436.1 GCA_903927975.1 uncultured Bacteroidota bacterium
GCTCCTTATTTTCTTTATTTCGTTGGCGCGTCCATCGTCTTTGCATATTCAAAAAGGCTTGCAGAAGGAACAGCACGGAGTTCGCTGTATAAAAAAATATTCTTTCGTTCTTTAAAAATATTTGCAGTTGGCACGTTCCTGAATTTACTTCCTCATTTTGATTTTGCGAATATGAGATGGACAGGAACACTGCAAAGAATCGCGATTGTGTTTTTCATATCAGCTATTATTTATTTGAATACAAACTGGAAACAACAGGCATGGATAGCCGCAATTTTATTAGTGCTTTATTGGCTTGCGCTCACCTGCATACCAATGCCGGGCATTGGCAAAGTAATGCTGGAGCCGGGTGTAAATATTGTAGCCTGGGTTGATAATAATTTTCTTCCGGGAAAAATGTGGCGCGGCAATTGGGATCCTGAAAGTATATTGACAAATATTACTTCGGTTGTTTCTTGCATCACAGGTATGCTTGCAGGGAAGTTGATGCTTAGCGATAAAACTCCGAATGAAAAAGTAAATTACTTAATGACTGCTGGTGTGTTTCTTGCATTAGCAGGATATTTTTGGGGATTGGCTTTTCCTATTAATGAAAACTTGTGGACGAGTTCATTTGTTCTTGTTACATCAGGTTTTGCATCTTTACTTTTTGGCGCATTTTATTTTTTGGTTGATATAAAAGGCAAAACATGGGGAACAAAACCGGGAATAATTTTTGGCGCAAATGCGATTGCAATTTATTTTTTAGCTGAGATATGGGCATTGATATTTTATGAAGCAAAGTTTGGTGGAGCATCATTGAACACAAGATTTGTAGATACGTTTAGCAATGCTGGTGCTGATCCAAAATTTGCAAGTCTTATTTATGCTTTGTTTTTTGTTGCGCTCAATTTTATTCCTGCTTGGATTTTATATAGAAAGAAAATATTTATTAAGCTGTAACGTGTTTTCGTTTGTTGGTCAGGCGACCAACAAAGGCGGGTCGCCGCCGTTGGTCGCCTGACCAATGGTAAACTAGATTTCTAAAAAATAACATCATGAAAAATATAACCGCGTTCTTATTTTTATTTGCCTTTGTTACAAAGACCAATGCACAAATAGCACCACTGCCGGAAAGCAAACATAAATTTATTGTCATCGCTCATCGTGGTGATCACGTTGAAGCTCCTGAAAATACAATCGCTGCTTTTGAAAATGGGATCAAGAACGAAGTGGATTATGTAGAAATTGATCTTCGCACCAGCAAAGACAGCGTGTTGGTTATTATGCATGATGCCACCGTTGACAGGATGACAAATGGAAAAGGAAAAATCAGCGACCTGACTTATGCTGAAATAAAACGGCTCAAAATATTTAATAAAAAAGATTCTGCTAAAACTTATCCAGTACCAACCTTTGAAGAAGTCCTTAAAACATGCAGAGATAAAATTCATATCTATCTTGATTTTAAAAACGCAAGTGTGCAACAGTCATACAACATGATCAAGAAATACGGCATGGAAAAACAGGTAATCGTTTATATCAATTCTGCTGCTCAATATAAAGAATGGAGAAGCCTTGTGCCATCAATGCCGGTGATGCTAAGTGTGCCTGACGATATTAAAAATGAAGAACAGTTAAAAACATTTATTGCAAAATATCCGCTTGAATTATTAGATGGAGATTATAGCGGTTACACGGCAGAAATGGTGAAGCTGGCAACAGCAGCAGGCATCGCTGCGTGGCCTGATATACAAAGCGCGAATGAAGATCGCAATTGGGACAAAGCTTTGGAACTTGGCTTTAAAGGATTGCAAACAGATCATCCAAAAGCATTGATTGAATATTTGAAAAAGAAAGGATTGAGATAACCCTTCTTAGATCTGTCATGCCGACGAAGGAGGCATCTTCGAGATCAAGAAATAATGTTGACAGCTTTTAATGTACCTCTCACACATTACTGAGCTACGAAACCAAAATCTGATAGCCCAAAGCAAATATTTGCGACTGTCCTGGTTCAAGCACTATCAAACCCATTCCATTATTGAAACTGTCAGGCGCACTGCTCAGATTTTCTATGGCAATACTTTGTCTATGTGGCGGTGTATAAATTTGTAAGTATGGATATTCTTCTCCCGGAAAAAATAACAGCTCGATTCCATTCGTGGAATTTTTCAAAGTACATGCGGCTCTGCCATTAAACGGATCGAGCAAAAAACAATTATCAAGAAAGGTATTGCCAATCTTTTCTGGCTTAGTAAATATTTTATTAGAAATTAGTTTGCCAGTAGGAGTTAATTTTTCATCAAACTCAATCATCTGCCCGCTCTGAAAAGATAAATCCCAGTTATCTATTTTTCCACCCAACGTAAAATAAGGGTGCCATCCATCTGCAATAGGCAGCGCATTTCTTCCGGTGTTCATCACCGTTGTTTCAACCGTTAGTGCCCTGTTTTTTTTCAATTGATATTTCACCATGCAGCGATAATCAAATGGGTAACCAGCATCATCTTTTCTGTAATTATATTTCATAGTGACAGATGCAGATGTTTCAGTCGCCACGTCATCAACAATCTCAAAAGATTTTTTGACCAGCAAACCGTGAATGGCAGATCCATCAGGAAATTTATTCTGGAACTCATATTCCTTATTATCGAAATGATATTTCCCTTCTTTGATCCTGCAAACAAAAGGCGATAGCTTGGCGCTTTTATGAGAACCAGTAAGCTCATCTTTTAATTGTTGCAGACTGTTATAATTATCAACGATATTGAAAGCGCCATCAGGTGTTTGAGCAGTAAAAGAATGAAGCAGCGCACCATAAGATGGCAAAACAGAAACTTCCGATCCGGTTTCGAGATCTTGAAGCACGATCAAAGACAAATCATTTTCAATTCGATGGGTTATCGTAAATGGCATAGTAGTTAGAATGTGCGTGTAATTTAGAGAAAATGATCCTTCTTTATGAAGGAATTTGTATTAATATATAAATTCAGAAATCACACAAAGTAGAAAGAAGATTATTATCTTCATTCGATATAGCAAGTTGATTAATTTATTTCTAACAAACAGGCAATGATTTCATGAAACACCAATATAAACCCCTCGCTCTTCTCTCGTTGATGTTCTTAATGGTAGGCTCCTTGTTTTGCATGAACGATATTTTATTGCCTTCGCTCATCACACAGTTCAAACTCAATTACACACAGGCTACTTTCATACAAGTTTCTTTTTATCTAACCTATATCGTATTTCCGATTCCTATTGCGTGGATGATCCATAAATATGGTTACAAAGTAAGCTTGCTAGTTGCAGTGCTCGCATGTGCTGTGGGTTGTGCATTTTTTCTTCCCGCAAAATATTTCAACTCTTATCCAATTGTGCTGATTGCCATTTTTATTATTTCAACTGGGCTCACTATTATTAATGTTGCTGCAAATCCTTTTGCCGCATTGCTTGGTGATCCGGAGGGATCTCATCAGCGCATTAATTTTGTGCAGGTTTTTTCGAGAGTTGGTTATGCAGCAACTCCTTTAGTTGCGACTGCTTTAATCTATAATAAATCAGGTGACATAAGATTTGATTTCCCTTATTTGTTATTGGCGATAAGCTTATTGGTAATAACAGCGATCATGTTTTTTTCGCATTTGCCTTCCATGAAACCGGGCGACGATGAAAAGTTCACGGTGAAGGGTATCGTAAAAGAAGCCATGTCCTACAAACATTTGTTCTATGGTGTGTTCGCCATGTTTTTCTATATTGGTGCCGAAGCTTGTACAGCTGGATTTTTTATTCCATATCTTAAAACTGTATTGGGTTTCAGCGATGTTAAGGCTGCAAACTATCTTACCTTATATTATATATTCACAGCAGTAATGGGAATCATTGCCGTGTTCTTTTTAAAATATATAAAAGCACATAAACTCGTAGCCATTTATGGAATTGGGATGATAATTCTTTTTATAATTTGCATCGCGTTCAACACAGGTTACAATGAATTTTTTCTCGCAGGGCTTGGATTATTTCTTTCCATTATGTTCCCTACTCTTTTTAGTTTGGCGATTGAAGATATTGGCTCATTCACAGGAAAAGGTTCCGCATTATTGAATTTTGCACTGGTTGGCGGATCTATTTTTCCACCGCTGCAGGGAATGATTGCAGATGCGCATGGCGTGAAGATATCATACATTATCCCTTTGATTTGTTTTGTTATGATAACAATCTATGCGCTGTTTTTTACAAAAGATGCAATCACTTCGCGCAGCCATTTAAAAAATAATTAGTAAAGAAGAATTAATTATCATCATGAAATTATTAATAACAGGATCAAATGGATTTGTTGCGGGCAGTGTGATCACTCATGCGCAAGATCATTGGGAAGTTCATGGCATTGCACGCTCCGCATTGCCTGTTGATCATGGCAATGTCCATTATCATTTGCTTGATTTATTAGATTCAGAAAAATTGACCGAGCTATTTCATAAAATAAAACCTGATGTTGTAATACATGCAGCGGCAATAGCAAATATTGATTTCTGCGAAAAAAATAAAAGCATTGCAGAAGAAATTAATGTAGGTGTCACAAAAACAATTGCACAGTTATGTAAAGAGGCTGATATTAAAATGATCCACTGTTCCACCGATACTGTTTTTGATGGAACCAAAGGATTTTATACAGAAGCTGATTTTACAAACCCCATTAATTATTATGCTGAAACAAAAGTGCGATCGGAACAGATTGTATTATCATCAGCAGCAAAAAATATTGTCGCAAGACTTGCATTGGTAATGGGTTTGCTGTCGAGGGAAAAAGGAAATTCTTTTTTGTTTGACCTGATTGAAAAATTAAAAAATAATGAACAGGTTAAATTTGCAGAAAACGAAATCCGCACACCAATTGATGTGATTACATTGGGCGCTTCTTTAGTTGAATTGGCTGATAATAATTTTGCGGGCATCATTCATCTTGCAGGTAATACAAGAATTGATCGTTTCAATATGGCAAAACAAATTGCTGTGGACATGAAATTTCCTGCGGAACTTATCATTAGCACAAATTCAAATTCAATTCCTGATAGAGCGCCACGACCAAACGATGCATCAATGGATAATAGCAAAGCAAAACAAATACTGAAAACGCCCATGCGATCATTGCATGAAGGGCTTGCATTAATAATGAACAGAAAAAAAGAGAACTCACTATGAGCAAAATAAAATTTGATCTTGAAATTAAATTCGGGACACAATACGGAAAAGAAGAAGAAGAAGCCGTATTAAAAGTGCTTCGCAACAATGCACCAACAAGCGGGGATGAATGTATAAAGTTTGAAAAAAATTATGCTGAATATTCCGGCGTAAAGCACGCAAGGGTTGTGAGCAACGGATCTTCTGCATTGTTTCTTGCGATGATGGGCGTGGGTATAAAGCCCGGCAATCGTGTATTAACAACTCCAGTAACATGGATTGCGACAGCAGCAGCGCCTGTTACATTGGGTGCTGAAGTTGATTTTGTTGATATTGATTTGGAGACATACAATATTGATGTCAATCAAATTGAAGCGCACGTTACTTCAAATACAAAAGCAATTATTCCGGTGCATCTTTATGGACAGCCTTGTGAGATGGATGAGATTATGGCGATATCAAAGAAATATAATCTCTCTGTAGTTGAAGATGCAGCGCATGCAATTGGCGCAGAATATAAAGGTAAAAAAGTTGGCAGCTTCGGTGCTGCAGGTTGTTTTAGTTTTCATGAACAAAAAAATATTTCAACACTCGGTGAAGGAGGAATTGTGTTGACGAATGATGATGCGATGTTTGAAAAAATATCTTTATATCGATCACATTGCACAAGAGTGCATGGCAACAGCACAAAGTATTGTAAGCTCGATGAAGAAAAATTTCCGATTGGTAAAAAATTTTGGTGGCAGGATTTTGATGACTGCGGATATAATTTTCGAATGACAGATATACAAGCTGCTGTTGGCATTGAGCAGTTGAAAAAAGTAGATATGCTGAATCAACGTCGCATTGATAACGCAGCTTATATCACCGAAGGTTTAAAAGATGTTCCTGGTTTAACGCTGCCAAAAGTTCGACCATATAATAAACATGTTTTTCATTTGTATCCAATCATAATCGATCCAAAAGAATTTGGGATGAACAAAGAAGATTTTATTTATGATCTGCTAAATAAATTCGGTATCAAAGCAGGCTTTCATTATATACCGCTGCATTATTCTACTGCATTTAAAAATCGTGGCTTCAAAAAAGGTCAATTCCCCAATGCAGAAAAGCTCGGAGAACAATTGGTAACGTTACCAATCAATCCACGGCAAACAGAAGAAGCATTGGCTTATCTCGTTCAAAGCATTAAAGATCTGCGCTCATAAAATAATTAGCAATGAATTTTGAAGAAAGCGTAAAGCAATTGAGAACCGACGATGGTTTTTTTTCAACTACAATCCCGATTTATATTTCCCGAGCCCCCGGTCGACTTGATCTGATGGGTGGCAATGATGATTATACCGGAGGTTTGGTATTTGAATCTACCATTCGCGAAGCAACTTATGCAGCAGCACAATTGAGAAATGATAATATTGTTGAACTAAAAAATAAATCAGCTTCTGATGCAGGTTGGCAGGGAGATATGATTATCAATCTTGATGAACTTTCGGATGAAGAAACAGTTCGTAAAATAGTTAATAAATCTTCTTCAGTGAGATGGACGGCTTATGTGCTTGGCAATATTTTCTATCTACAAAAAAAATACCCTGAACGAATAACAAGCGGCATTAAAATTTATATTGATTCTACAGTTCCACTTAACAGAGGAGTGAGTTCTTCTGCTGCTGTTGAAGTAGCTGTGATGAAAGCCGCTGCTGCTGCTTATGGAATCGATCTCTCAGGAGTAGAATTAGCACTCGCATGTCAATGGGTTGAAAATGCAATTTGTGAATCAGCATGTGGCATTATGGACCAAGCGGCAGTGGTTACTGGCAAGGAAGGATTTATTATGCCCCTTGTTTGTCAGCCTTGCAATGTTGAGCCCTTAATAAAATTGCCAGAGGAATTAAAAATATGGGGAATTGATTCCGGCGTTAGTCATCAGGTTTCTGGAATTGAATATGAAGCAGCAAGAGCGTCTGCTTTTATGGGTTATAAAATAATCTGCGATGCTGAAAAAATTTCTGTGACACTTGACACTACTTCTGACATTCATCGCTATACAGATTCAGTTTGGAATGGTTATTTGGCAAATCTTTCCCGCTCTCATTTCTATGAAAAATACGAACGGCTTTTGCCAATGAAAAGCGATAGCTCAACATATCTTGAAAATCATAAAATTCATGTTGACCCTTTCACACCATTGCGCGAAAATGTTGTGTATAATATTTTAGCAAATACCAAATATGCGGTAGAAGAAAATCATCGTGTTCAATTATTTTCAGAATTATCACGCGGTGCAGCCATCACTTCATCAAGAAGAGCTTTTATGCTGATGGGAGAATTGATGTATCAATCTCATTATGCTTACACAGAATGTGGGCTCGGATCAAAAGCGACTGATCTGCTCGTTAAATTGTGCAAAAAAGAAGGAATTGAAAATGGTATTTATGGAGCAAAAATAACCGGTGGTGGTGCTGGCGGCACGGTTGCTATTTTAGCAGATAAAGATGTGGGTAAGACCATAGAAAAAATAATGAAATTATATGCTGATGCCAAAATGGGACAGCCTTATCTTTTTGAAGGCAGTTCCAATGGAGCGGATAGCTATGGAGTTGTAACAATAAAATAAATTAAGTGACAAGCAAATGTCATGTTATCAAAATCCATTCAAAAGCTGAGACATTGTTAAATCTAAACTATTCTGTACGCAATGCCTTAACAGGGTTTGTCTTCGCAGACTTCCATATTTCATAGCTCACTGTCAGCAGTGTGATGGACAATAAACCAAGTAAACTTAAAATAAATATCATCGGGCTGATTGAAATACGGTACACAAAACCTTGTAGCCATTTATATGCAAAAAACCAGGATACAGGAACCGCTATCAGACTGGCTACAATAAATATTTTGAAGAACACAGACACAAACAAACCAACCACCTGTTTATTGCCAGCACCAAGCACTTTTCTAATCCCAATTTCTTTGGTGCGCTGTTCTACCGTGTAAGATGCAAGACTTAATACCCCAAGAATGGTAATCAGTATTGCCAGGACAGCAAATATTTTTGCAAGAGATGATATCGTGCTTTCTACCTGATACATCCGATTAAATTCATCGCTCACAAACCAATGATCGAACCCTGCACCCGGAAATGAAGCTTTCCATTTTTTTTCAATGGCAGCAATTTTCTCCTGAAATTTTCCAACAGGCAATTTTATATATGCAATCTTATCGATTCGATCAAGATGGGGATTAATCACCAATGGTTCAATTGGCTGGTACATAGATCGGAAAGGGAAATTTTTCACAACACCTATCACACGATAGAGATGTGCGCTATCACGAATATCCCTAACCATTGTGCCCATAACTTCGTTGAGCGGCTTATTTAAAGATTGAATCGCTGCTTCATTCAGGATAAGCGCATTGCTATCATTCAGGTTGCCTATCTGAAAATCTCTGCCGGCAATAAATTCAAGATGAAAAGTTTTAGGAAAATCATATTCCACGCTTAGTTGGTTCCATTGCATATCCTTATCGCCCTGTGTTGGGAACTTGAAGGTGCGTCCAATAAATCCAAAATAATCAAGTCTTGGTAAATGATTTGCCATGGTCACATGTTCAATTTGCGGATCTTCCAGCACTAAATGTTTAAACGTTTCAAATCGTTCCTGCTGTGCAATTCCTCCAAAACGTATAGCAAGAAGCTGACTTCCTTGTTCATTCAATTTGGTTGTTTTTAATTGATCCATCTGTTGAATAACAATCAGTGTGTAAATAATCAAAGCAAGCGAAACAGTGTACTGTATGGTGACCAGCATTTTTCGTAAAAATTCAGCGCCTTTGCCTTTAGCAATCTGTCCCTTTAATACTTTTACCGGTTGAAAAGCTGATAGATAAAGTGCGGGGTAAAACCCTGCGATAAAAGTCATAAATAGCACAATGGATCCTATAAGAGTTATCATGTACGGATCAAACAGCGATTTCATAGAAAAAGATTTATGTGCTATTTGGTTGAAAGGATGGAGAAAAATAAATACCAACAGCACTGACATTAGCAGAGCACATATTGTCATTAAAAAAGACTCCAGAAAGAACTGAGTGGCTATTTCGAAACGTTGGCCACCAAAGGATTTGCGAAGGCCAACTTCTTTTGCTCTCTTTACCGAACGTGCGGTAGCAAGGTTTGTATAGTTAATGCAAGCGATAACGATTATAGTGATTGCAATAATGCTAAAAATAGTCAGGTAAACTCTATCGCCATGTGTGTTGGAATTGTCTTCCCATAAATTTTTTGAATCGAAATGAAGATCTGCCAATTTAATAGTGAAGCCTTCAAATTTTGCTCCATTCGGTGCTACCCCTGGGCTGGATTTCAACATTTGATTTGCGAGTGTATTTAAAACAGCATTGATGGATTTTATATCTGTGCCAGGCTTTAGCACAATATAACTTTCAAAAAAAGATGTGAACTGACCAAAGCTTGTGTTTTCCTGATACTCTGAAAAATGCTCACCATAAATGCTATGCAAAGCATTCATATTAATAATATAGTCGGGTTTAAAATGCGAATTGGAAGGATAGTCTTTATATATACCCGTCACCTGAACATTCACTTCTTTTCCTTGTGTTGAAAATATGTGTTTTAAAGAAATAATTTTCCCCATCGGATCTTCTTTGCCGAATAAATTCCGTGCACCTGTTTCGCTTATCACAATAGTGTTAAACTCTGCGAACATTTTTTGTTTGTTCCCTTGCAGCAAATCAAAATAGAGCAACTTTTCAAAACCTGGTTCTGCCCACACAATTTTTTCTGTAAGAACAATCTTATCCGTTGGTTTATAGTTGAGCGAAGTTGGATAACCGATATTATCAATGCGACTTGTATAAAGTACTTCGCTGCGATTATCCTTCAGGTATCGCAAAAAAAATCCTGGTGCAACAGTATTATCAAAACGCTGACCATCGGGGTTAATAAAAGTAGTACCAACTCTATATGTGTCCTTATAATAAGGTTGCATGGAATCATACTGGAGATTATCAATAATGAGAGCAGGTAATTATTACTGATGTTGACCCCTCTTAGTTACTGTTATGTAAGCGTCATTGAGAGGATGTTATTGATAAGATAAAGTTAGTTATTAATCA
>CAIYPC010000437.1 GCA_903927975.1 uncultured Bacteroidota bacterium
GTCAAACAAAATATAATAGTCATTAATGGTTTCATATTTCGAAGCATCGCTTTCTCAGCTTTCAATTCATAAAGCAGGTAATAAATCATTAGAAGAACCGCTGACCTTATCGGAAAATTCTTTAAAAATAGATGATGAAGTTTTAGATGGTTTATTGAAGCAGTATTTTTTGCATCCATTTGAAAAAGTAAATGAAGCATATCGCTTATTTCACCCAACAAGTGATTTAAGTTTGAATGAAGTGTTTCACTTTGCAGAAATGATTTTTGAAGCGCCGGATACTTTTCATGAGAACACAAAGCAGATTGCAAAGCATTTGTATGATATTTCAAATCATCCTAAAATAAAATCCGGCGAACTCTATTTTGCATACTTCAACAACTTGCAGATTGAAGGGGAATTGTTTGACGCTGTCGGTATTTTTAAATCGGAATCGAAAGAGCCATATCTCACGGTATCGCACCAGGCAAAAGAATTTAAAATCACTTATGAAGAAATGGCTATTAATATTAAAAAACTTGATAAGGGTTGTTTGGTATTTAATACTGAAAAAGAACAGGGTTATAAGATTGTGGTGGTTGATCAGACAAACCGCTCTGAGGCTGTGTATTGGATCGATGAGTTTTTAAAATTAAAAATAAGGAACAACGATTATACACAAACCCAAAATACACTTAGTATATATAAAAGTTTTGTGACAGAGAAAATGGATGAAGATTTCTCTCTGTCCAAGACGGATAAAATAGATTTATTGAATCGTTCTATAAAATATTTTAAAGAAAAGGAAAGCTTTGATATCAATGAATTTGGAAATGAGGTAATAGCAAACCCACATGGAATAGAAATGTTCAAGAGCTTTAAAAAAAATTATGAAGAAGAATTTGATACATCAGTAGCAGATACATTCTCTATTTCTGGTGCGGCTGTGAAAAAGCAAGCAAGGGTTTTTAAAAGTGTTTTAAAACTCGATAGGAACTTTCATATTTATATTCATGGAAATAATGAGCTTATTGAAAAAGGTTTCGACCAAGAAAGGAACATGAATTATTATAAGGTGTATTTTAAGGAGGAGAAGTAAGAATTAATTTGATTCAGTGCTAAATAATGCATTCGGAAGCATCAACAAAAAAGGCAATGCTTTTGAATAATCTAAATCGGGATATTCTAATCCTAACATCCGAATGTTTTTGTAATAGGTTTGATGTTGCTGATAATAGTTTTTTTCACTTTGCACAAACCACGCTTTATCTCCAAGTTTTTGTGTTAAAAACCATTTTTCAATTAAGCGTGCGCTTCTCCCATTTCCATCATTCCATGGATGTATTTTCACAAACACCAGATGGATCATTGATGCAAAAAAGAAAACTTCTTCAATGGTTAGATTCTCTTCCAGCAAGTTTTTTATATCACCATAAAATTTCTCCATTTCAGCTTCTATTTCAAAGGGCGTAGCCGCCACATATTCTATTTTTCCATCGGGCGTGCTCACATACATATTATGTTTGCGGAGTTTGCCTTGTTGTTGCGTTGCTAAAATATGTTTGGTCAATAACACATGCGCTTGTGCGATGTTTTCTTTGTTGAGCACATTGGTTTTGGCAAAGCTGTAGGCATTATATAAATCGTCTGTTTTTTTTGTGTAGTCGGGCAAAAACTCAATACCAA
>CAIYPC010000438.1 GCA_903927975.1 uncultured Bacteroidota bacterium
TGATAAAGCAAAAAAATCAGCTCCAAGAGAAATTGTTCCATGGCTTCCAGTCGGGAAATATTCGTTCATAATTATCTCAAACGATAATTTAGAAGTGCTGAAAACCAATAAAGATATTTTGGCTTACAGAAAGTTTTTGAATGCATCTTATCCGGGGAAGTTTTGAGTCTGGAGTTGAGAGTTCAGAGTTGGGAGCACTGACTCTGAACTCTCAACTCTGAACTCCTAACTCTCAACTAAAGAAAGACTTTATTAAAACTTTAATCCTCTCCTATTTTGAACGCTGACATCTTTTATTAATTTCGGGTAAGATTTTTGCATCCTTTATACAATTATAATCTTTGCTTATCTAATACATCCATATATGTCAAAAGCCGTTCGTATTTTCTGGGGCATTTTTTTCTTCGGCCTCACCGTGCTCATCGTTTTTATTTTCATGATCAGCTTCGATTTGTTTGGCAAGCTGCCTTCTTTAAAGCAGCTTGAAAACCCGTCTATCATGCTTGCATCAGAAGTAT
The DNA here is from genome assembly GCA_903927975.1 of uncultured Bacteroidota bacterium. Lineage (GTDB taxonomy): Bacteria > Bacteroidota > Bacteroidia > Chitinophagales > Chitinophagaceae > Puia. The sequence goes on from CAIYPC010000438.1 coordinate 519, forward strand.
ATGCAGATGATGGCACGAGCATGGGAAAATATTACACAGAAAGAGGCAACCGCAGCAATGTGGAGTACAAGGATATTTCAAAAAATGTGACCGATGCATTAGTGGCCACTGAAGATGAACGCTTTTATGAACATTCCGGGATTGACGGTTGGGCAGTTCTTCGAGCTATCGGAAAACTTGGTCGTGATGGCGGTGGCAGCACCATCACGCAGCAGCTTGCAAAAGCTATGCTTGATCAAGGATCAAAAAACAAATGGCTTCGTGGACTTGAAAAATTAAAAGAATGGATAATCGCAGTAAAGCTTGAGAGAAATTTTACCAAGCAAGAAATACTCGCACTATATCTCAACACAGTTCCTTTCGGCGATAATCAATACGGAATTCGCAATGCCGCCCGAACTTTTTTTTCAAAAGAACCTGATAGATTAGATGTTGATGAAGCAGCCACTTTGGTTGGCATGCTGAAAGGGAACGCGTTATACAACCCCAGAAAACATAATAGAGCAGCTTTTGATAGGCGCAATACTGTTATCAATCAAATGCTGAAAAATAATTTCATCTCAACAGCGGATGCAGCAAAATATAAAGCATTGCCGATTGATATGAGCCATTTTAAAAAGATGGATGAGAACAATGGGCTCGCTCCATATTTCCGCGATGTAATCAGGGATGAATTAAAAAAATGGTGCAAGGAACATAAAAACCCAGCAACAGGTGAACCATACAATTTATATGAAGATGGGTTGAGAATTTTTACAACCATTAATCCTCGCATGCAGACTTACGCCGAGGAAGCTGTGGCGAAACACATGCCCGTTCTTCAAAAAGTATTGAGCGCACAGAACAGCGTTCGTAAGGGAACTGCATGGATAGAGCATAAAAATGTTTTGGAAGGCTACATAAAGAAAAGCGACCGCTGGCAGAACATGAAGGATGATGGGATCAGCGAAACCGAGATCAGAAAATCTTTCAACCAGCCTGTGCAAATGAAAGTGTTTGCATGGAATAGCAAGCGTGAAAAAGATACTATAATGTCTCCTGTTGATTCAATTAAATACTGCAGACAAATGCTCGAGACCGCCTTCATGGCAATGGATCCAATCACCGGTGCAGTAAAAGCATGGATTGGTGGTATTGATTTCAAGACCTTCAAATTTGATCACGCAAACATCAACACAAAAAGACAGGTAGGATCTTCTATCAAACCATTTTTATATAGCCTTGCTATTGAAGAAGCCGGCTTCACGCCACAAACTCAGGTTGAAAATACTGCTCAATATTTTCCAGGCTCAGGAATGGTGCCGGCTAAAGGGCTTTGCAAAGGCAATGGCGCAATGGTTTCTATGGCAAGCGCACTTGCCTATTCGCTCAACTGCGCATCAGCATATATTATTAAGCAGGTCGGCCCGCAACGATTTGCTGATTTCATTAAGCAATTAAATATCCCGACCAAAGTAGAGCCTTATCCATCTATTGCATTGGGCACTTGTGATCTTTCATTGTATGAAATGATGTGGGGCTACAGCATGTTCTCCGCAGGAGGATTTGATTCTAAGCCATATTATTTTTTGCGCATTGAAGATAAGAACGGAAATGTGCTTGAACGTTTTGACACTGAGAGAAAAGAAGTGCTGAGTCAAGCAACGGCATACACAATGAGTCGCATGATGCAAGGTGCTGCGGATGTCGGCACTGCTTCCGGATTACGCAACAGATTAGGCATTGCAGAAATGGGTGCAAAAACAGGAACCACTAATGATAATTCAGATGCGTGGTTTTTCGGTTATACGCCACAGTTACTCGCTGGTGTTTGGATCGGTTGCGACGACCGGTTCATTCGTCTGGAAAGTGGGCTTGGTTATGGCGGTCGTGCGGCACTTCCTATCTGGGAATATTTTTTCCAAAAAACATTGGCTGATAAAACCCTTGGCATCGATAAGGAAATGAAATTCGTCCA
>CAIYPC010000439.1 GCA_903927975.1 uncultured Bacteroidota bacterium
CTGCTTCGTGCCTCGCAGTGACGTGCAGCTTCAAAATTAATTTTGAAATCCTCCTCCGCAAATTTCTGAATCGCAGATTAATGGATTTAAGGATTAGTAGGATTTTATTTCTCCCGTATTTGTATTCTATTAATAATTATTAATTTCTTTCTGCGCCTCTACGCCTTTGCGTGAAAAAAATAAAAAACCGACTATCAGATACCTTCAACAATAGTTCTTTAATCAACATGTAAACCTCAATAAGGATTATCTCAAAAACTGTAAATTTTTTTAGGACAAGACACAAAGTCTATGAAGCGTTCTGAATATTTCGTGACCTTTATTTTGTAACTTAGCTGAGTGAAATATAGCAAACAAAAAGGACTTGATTTTGAAATTGACAAACTAACAAATTCAATTGAAAATGTATATTCAAGGGATAGTTTTTCGACTGACATTACTTTAATTACTAGTGCCGACCTCAGAACAGTAACCAAGAAAGATGGCTGGCAGTTTGATTGGAAACTTGAATTTAAAGAACCTGCAAGAGAAGTTTATAAACTAACTATTGTGAATAATCAATCGGTAATTCAGGGATTGATTAGTTTGGAAATTAAGCTCGACCATGTTTATATGCATTTGGTTGAAAGTGCGCCTTTCAATAAAGGCAAGACAAAAATTTATGCAGGAGTTCCAGGCAACTTGGTTGCATTTGCCTGCAAGCTTTCATTTCAACGTGGGCACGATGGGAATGTTTCGTTTATTTCAAAAACACGACTTGTTCAACACTATATTGATACTTTGGGGGCAATACATTTTGGCGGACGAGTAATGATTATTAATACAAATGCAGCATTAAAACTAATCAACAAATATTTTCAAAATGAAAAATAAAGCAAAGGAACTCGATGTTGACTTCATTGGCGGGCAAGGCTCGCTTACAAAAGAAGAGCAACAAAAAATTAGCGAGTATATTAAAACTCAAAAACAACAGCAAACAAAAACGCGACCCCGTGTAACTAAAAAATTACAACGCAAAAAGGCTCTTGTTTAATCCTGTTGATAATATCTTCCAATGTCATCGCTCGTGCATTCACGATGCATTTTGATTCCAAAGTGATTTCGGTTCGTGAGGGGGTGAAATATTACTTCTCAGGCTAGTCTCCATGTGAACTAAGAATTATCACGATGCAACTGCGGTACACGCCGCAATTTCATGTAGCTTTTATTTTATCAGAAATAGATGTTCAACAAATCAAACACAGTTCTTTAATGTGGCGAGTCGCGCAAAGCTCCCTGAAGGTGCTAATCGTCGATGTGGAGACTCCCCTGAGAATCCGAATCTAATTTGTTTTACAGCTTACTTGATTTCTGATTGGTATCTACTCAATAATAAATTTGTAGCCCCTACCATGTACGTTAATAAATTTAATGGAGTTATCGTCGCTTAATTTCTTCCGTAATTTAGACACCAATACATCCACATTTCTACTGATGACCACTATGCCTTTATCTTCCCAAATCTCTTTCATCAGTTTTTCTCTTTCTACGATCTGATTTATATTTTCCGCAAATATTTTTAGTGCTTTTGTTTCTTTTTCCGAAAGAGTAATACTTCTATGCTCAATTTTAAGAACATTATTAGCTGTATAAAATCTAAAGTTTCCTAATAGTATATAATCTTTATCA
>CAIYPC010000440.1 GCA_903927975.1 uncultured Bacteroidota bacterium
AAAAAATAAAAAATAAAGTCCCTGACAATCAAATAATTAAAATAGTGTGGTAAAAATAAATCTTAACAGTATAGAATAATCATTTAATAAATATAGGTTTGTGCCAACAATTAAAAACAATTATTAATCATTTAAACATTCCACAATGTACAGCATCAAACAAAAAGGCGTTTTTTAAGTCTCATCCTGAATTGAATCCATAAACTTAATATACCAAACCTTAAACCAAAAATATTATGGGATTAGATACAACACACAACGCATGGCACGGGTCATATTCATCATTCAACCAGTGGCGCACATGGTTAGCCGATAAAGTAGGCATATCATTACAGAAAATGGAGGGATTTGGCGGCGATATTGAATGGACAGAAGAAATGAAAGAGCAAAACTACTATCCGCTTTTATATCATTCCGATTGTGACGGAGATCTGTCGATTGAAGAGTGCAAAAAAATAAAATCATTTTTAGAGAAAATCCTTGATACCAAGCCAAATGTAGATAAAGACCGCCTAATAGACTGGAACTATGCACACACACTATCATTTTTTCAAGGATGTCAAAAAGCAATAGAGGCAAACGAGCCAATTGAATTCAGATAGCATGACATGGAAGTATTTTTAACCACTAAATAAAACAAAACAAATGGAACAATTAACCAACGAAGAAAGACAAGTATTGCACGATGCTGCTGAAATAATCCGATCCAACATGGTCGAAGATTATTCTGAACCGGAAGAATCAGAAGCACGTTTTACTTTAGATTATCTAAATTGCATTGCGCAAATGGATAGAACGGAATTTGATTTACTAACTTCTGCATTAAATAAACTATAATGGAAAAAATACTTCAATTCTTTTTTTCGGGTACTACTGACCTACAATATGCTATGCCTGTGCCATCTATGTATGCAGTCCTGGAAGCGCACCCATACCCCAACCGCGTTTTATACATTGCCAATTCAATGGCTACTACTACCGACCTACAATATGCTATGCGCTTTGATAGCGCAGTCTTGGCAATGCAATACAAAATTGATTATCCTAGTATAGCACCGGAATTTAATGTAGCGATATATCCCGCAGGAATGTTTATTAATCAATAATATTATGAAAGGACTAAACAATTTAATGACAAAAAAAACATACCATGCACATAAAGACCTGCAAACAGTGTTTGGCAAGGCCACCAACAAACCCGCCATAGCTGACATGGTTAAGCGTTTAGGCTTAACGATGGAAGATGAAGATACAAGCGAAGTTATTTTATCATCGGAAGAGATAACACAACGCCTAATAGATTCCGATAAAGAATTAGACGATTTATTTAATTTTAAAAAAACAAACATCATGGCAAAGGAATTAACAGCAAGAGAAAAATTTATGGCAGCAAACAAAAAAGCGCAGGAACGCGAAGGAGCAAGCCAATACATGAAATTCGATGAAGTCGGCGTAAACATCACCGGAAAATACAAAGGTATGAAGGACGGGGACTATCAGGGTAAACCCACAAAAAACCCGATCATCGAAAATGAAGAAGGCACAGAAGTATATCTTCCTTCACACGCTTCATTGTTAGCCAAGCTCCAGGAGTGCCCCATAGACTACCCGGTATATGTAGAAATGATCGGATTTAAGAAGGTGAAAAACGGCACAGCCTATGATTATGATGTAATCTTCTAATTCGCCGTGAGGCGCATTAATCCCTTGTTACGCTGTGAGAGCTGTACACCTGGAGCGAGACTAGGCAAGGGGCAAAAAATAAAATTTTAATTTCATTCAATGGCAAATAAGCGAACCAATACACCGGAACAAAAACGCGCACACGCACACCGCCAGGCTATATACTCAGCTAAGAAAAAGCTATCTGCTCTGATAGATAAGACGGATTTAAAGAAGCTGAAAACAACAGATCAAAAAGCCGATTTTGATAAAAAGAAAGTAGCCCTGCAAAATAAAATCCTCAAAGAAAACATATCTCTGAATGTTCACAGAAAAAAGAATAATATCAAAACCCGCTCCAATGAAATACAGCGCAAGGCTATAAACAGATCGGGGACGGGTAATATTAAAATACCTTTTGACTTTACTAACCTTAAGGACTTTAAAAAAATGGCTGCCGATCTGTTTACAGATCCCGCCATTAAATCAGTAAATGGAGTTAATAAAAAGAATATGCTCAGATTCCTAAATGAATTTGATAAACAGATTAACTCCCTTAATTCTGATCTTGAAATAATAATTGATATAAATGAAGATACCGGAGCCGTAAACGTTTATTTATCCATTAGGCACCTGGAGGACGAAGAATTTGATGAAGACTATGAGGACTTCATGGACGATGAATTTGAACGCCATACAGATGAAATAGAAAGTGACGAGTATATAGATAAGAATACAGGGGAAATATTAACTAAACCAA
>CAIYPC010000441.1 GCA_903927975.1 uncultured Bacteroidota bacterium
ATAAAAATATAGAGGAAAGAACTCTCGTGCCTCTATATATTTGGTATTAATAAATAATTTAGGCGCTTACCGTAGCACGCGGCATAATCTCCAGCTTCTTTACCGTTTCTTTTAAATATTCAATATCATCCATTGTATTATAAACCTGAAACGAAATGCGCATATAAATATCATTGCCCTGTTGCATGATCGGGATTTCAATTTTATGATCGTGATACAATGTTTCTTTCAACTGCAAAGAATCTTTTGTTTTGATGGGTATGCTGCACATCTGCCCCAAAAATTCATTGGATAATTTACAGATGGGTTTTGCTCCAAGTAAGTCACAAAAAATCGGATATTGTTCCAAAATCACTTTTCTGCATGCGGCTTGTCGCTCTGCCATTTTGTTTTCTTCAAAAAATCTCATGATGGCTGGCGCAGTTAGAAAAGCAGAAAAATCTCTCGTGCCTTGTTGTTCATTCTCTTCTAAAAATTTTGTTTTAATTGGCTTTGCTGCTTCATAGCCCCAGCTTATTATCAATGGCTCAACACGATCTTGAAAATTTTCATTTACATATAAAAACGTGCAGCCTTTTGGGCTAAGCAGCCATTTATGCAATGTGCCTGTATAAAAATCAGCTTGAATATTTTTCAAATCCAATGGCACATGCCCCGGTATATGTGCGCCATCTACAATCGTTATCAAGCCCAATGATTTTGCCTTCTCACAAATTTCTTTTACAGGAAAAATCAAAGCCGTTGCACTTGTGCAATGACAAAGAAAAATTGCTCTTGTTTTTTCATTATACCCTTTCCAAAAATCTTCAAGAAATTGTTCTTTGGATAATAGCGGCAAAGAAATATGTTGTCTGCGATAAACGAAGCCCAATTTTTTTGAATAGAAACTAAATGTTTTATCCATCGCTCCATATTCAAGATCAGTTGTCAACACTTCATCGCCCGATTTAAAATTCAGGCTTTTCACAATTTGATTAACAGCCGTTGTTGGGTTTTGTATGAAGAAAAAATCTTCATGATCGCAACCAACATATTGAGCAAATATTTTTTTTGAGACCAGCAAAGCCTCTTCTCTTTTTTTAGTGATGAATTGAACGGGTTCAAATTCCAATGCTCTTTGCCAGCGCTGGTAATCATCAAAAATTGGCTTGGGACAAGCGCCAAAAGAACCATGATTGAAATATGTGATGTCAGGATTTAATAGAAACTGATCTTTAATATTATTCATTTGTAAAATCTTTTAGCAGTTGTTTTGATTTATAATTGTGTTCATCAAAGCTAACAACTAACTGCAAGTTGACAAAGAGACGTGGAATGTAGGCCTCACCCCAACCGTTCTCCAAACTTCCATAAACTCAGTAGAGAGGGCTTCGACCTCCCGAAATAAATGAATCTTCGTTTTCATAGGCAAAATTCAAATCTAAGAACTGAAAACTGAAAATCGAAAACTGGAAACTATTTGTATCTTCCGCCCAAAATAATTTTACATGAAGAAAATATTATTCTCTCTGTTTCTATTAAGTGTTCTTTTTTCAGCAACAGCACAAGACAATGCAAGAAAAAAAGCAAGAGCTGCTAAAATGGATGTGCTGGAATCAAAAATGATTTATCCACTTATCAATGCAGGCAAATGGTCTGGCGTATTTCCGGTAAAAAATCCAACAGAAATTCCTGATCAGAGCATGGAATATAAATTGCTCTTCGAGTTGCTGATAAATAATCCAGATTCTATTTCAAAAGATATCAATCACGGCATCACAGAAATTTGCCGCATCATCAATCTGCATGTTGCTTCAGGAATTCCTGTAAAGAATATTATGCCAGTGATTGTTGTACATGGCCCGGCGCTTTTTTCATTATATAATAACGATAATTATAAAAAGAAATATAAAATTGATAACCCAAATATTTCTGTGATCAATGAATTGATTGCAAAGACAGGAGCAAAAGTTATTGCATGCGGACAAGCGATGGCTTTTTTAGACGTGAAACCTGAAGACATGATTCCCGAAGTGAAAATTTCTATAACAGCAATAACTGTTCTCTCAAACTATGGGCTGAAAGGATACAAATTGTATTCGATAAATGAAGACAGGCAATAGTTTATTTTGTTACTTACAAAAAACCTGAAATTTAGAAAGATCCAAAAACCTTGAAGGTTTTTCGGAGACCCTAAATTTTATTCGGGATCCAAATTAAACCTTCAAGGTTTATC
>CAIYPC010000442.1 GCA_903927975.1 uncultured Bacteroidota bacterium
CGCTGATGATTGTTACTGCATTTGTACACAGAGCAGCGGTAAGCCGCAGGCGCAGAAAATTGAGAGATCAATCTACAGACAAGGCGTTCGTCGGAAGCTGGTTTTAAATAATAATTAAGAATGATTTTCATAAAGCCGTTGTGATTTTTTCACAACGACTTTTTTTGTGTTTGATAATCGCCTTTTATCATTTTCATAATAAAAAATAATTTCTTGCTTTATTAACTTCACAAAAAATTTTAATCATGAGAAACAATCACGAAATAGATTATAAAATTTATGGAGAAGAATTACAATTTGTAGAAATAGAACTTGATCCAAATGAAACAGTTGTTGGTGAGCCAGGCGGTTTTATGATGATGGATGATGGCATTGAAATGCAAACCATTTTTGGTGATGGATCACAACAGTCACAACAAGGCGGCTTGCTCGGAAAATTATTAAGCGCGGGCAAACGTGTGCTTGTTGGTGAAAATTTATTCATGACCGCATTCACAAATGTTGGACAGGGAAAAAAGAGAGTGAGCTTTGCTGCGCCATACACCGGAAAAATTATTCCATTGGATCTGCAGCAGCTTGGCGGAACTATCATCGCGCAGAAAGATGCATTTCTTTGTGCAGCAAAAGGAGTGAGCGTTGGTATTGCATTTCAAAAAAGATTGGGCACAGGCATTTTTGGTGGCGAAGGTTTTATTATGGAGAAATTAGATGGTGATGGATTGGCTTTCATGCACGCAGGCGGTTACATTATTGAAAGAGAATTGCAAACCGGTGAAATTTTAAAAGTTGATACAGGTTGCGTGGTTGCATATCAACCGACAATTGATTTCGATATTGAATTTATAAAAGGGATCAAGAACTGGATGTTTGGTGGCGAAGGTTTGTTCTTTGCAATCATGCGCGGGCCTGGAAAAGTTTGGCTGCAATCATTACCTATTAGTAGGTTGGCAAGCAGGATCATTCAATACAGTCCACAAATGGGGCATAGAAAAGAAGAGGGAAGTATTTTAGGAGGATTGGGAAATTTGCTGGATGGCGATGGATTTTGAGTGACAAGCTGTGAGCTGTTAGCTTTGAGCGGTGAGCAGAGAGATTTTCATTCGGGATGTTTTAACCAGCTCCGGCATTTATGCCGGAGAATTTAAAATCGTTTGCGCCTCGCCGTTAGTAAAACCAAAGCTCAATAGAATATCAATAGTACAAGAGTGCGATGCGCAGCGGCGGACAAGCTACAAGAATGTCTAATAGAAATCCTTAGCTTGGCTCACAAAAAAATAAACCCTCACCAAAGAGCTATAAAATAAAAAAAGGCTGAATTTAATTTCAGCCTTTTCTATTTTATTACAAAAGATTAATTTCTGTTCGAGAGACGACTCAACAATTGCAATATTTGGATATAGAGCCAAATCATAGTAACCAACAATCCAAATGCGCCATACCATTCCATATACTTTGGAGCGCCCATTGCTTCGCCGGTTTCAATTCTTTCAAAGTCTAGAATAAGGCTCATTGCAGCGATTACAATCACAAAAAGGTTAATGCCAATACCAAGCGGGCTTGCATCGTTCCAACTCATAAATGGAATGCTGACATGGAAAAAACTCAATACCATCATCACCATATAAAACAAGAAAATGCCAAGAGATGCAGATATGATGACAGCTTTGAATTTTTCTGTTGGTTTAATAATACGGTAATTGTAAAGCAGGAACATAACAAGTGCAACTGCAAAAGTTAAGCCGACAGCCTGCGGCACAATGCCTGGAAATTTTTTTCCAACAGAGGCGTTCACGATTACTGATAGTCCGCCTAATAAAAATCCTTCGAAAATTGCATACGCCGGCGATAAATATCTTGCTGTTGTTGGCTTAAAGGATACAATCAATCCGGTAATGAGACCGCCAATCATGCCAAAGATCATAAAGCCCATTGCAGTGCCAGAATCTCCAAGTGTAAATTGACGCCAGCTAAAAACTGCTCCGGCAATCACCATAACTAAAAGGAAGCCGAACTTATTAATAGAGCCTCTCACTGTCATTGTTCCCGCATTGGGATCAGTAAGAGATCTGTTGAAAATTTTTTCGCTGAGGGTCGGATTGCCTGATTCGAAAAGTGCCATAGTTTAGAGTTTTAGAATTATCAATTTACGAAAGTAGATTGCAAAGTTAATCATGAATTAAAAACCTGCAATCATTTATCAATATAACTTTAACAACACTTGCTTTATTTCGTTGAATTTTGTCCAAGGAATAAAGTGATTTGCACCGGGAATTAACGTTTCTTCAACGTGGCTTGTATTCACAAGCATTTTTTTGCCATAATCTACATTGCCCGGCGGCACCCAAGTATCGATCGCGCCATGAACAAAATAAACCGGACAAGTTATTTTAGAGAAATCATTTTTCAGGTCAATGAGATCTTTTTTCAAATACCAAAGCTCTTCGTTAGATGGGCGCAAAGCACCAGGAACAAAATAGTTGAGTGGTGTTTTGTATAAAATCGGTCTCCATTTTTCTGGTTCTTCTTCAGCAGGATCAATCGAACCTGATAAAATCACCAGCGCAGAAAATGTGGTTGGGTTATCTGCTGCAAGCTTCACCACCATTGGTCCACCTAAAGAATGCCCAGCAATGAACATGGGCTTGTTATTATTAAGAGCTGTAAAAAGAGGGCTGATGATTTCCGATTGTTTTGCTAAATGGAATGGAGTTCCAAAATCACTATATCCAAAGCCTGGCCTGTCAATTGAAACCATCCGAAATTTTTTCAGCAGATCTTTATCTTTCAAATATTTTTCAAACGCATCCCAACTTCCTGGCGTTCCGTGAACAAAAAATAAGGTGGGCAAAGTATCGCTTCCTGTTTTTGCATAATGAAGGTGATGGCCGTTTATATCAATTGTTGCCGTTGTGAGCTCAACATTCTCTTGCGTGAATTTTTTCTTTGCATCGTCATCAGGCTGGCGCATTTTCAAAAAGAATTGTGCAAGCACAAGCCATATTAATAATATAAAGCCCAAAGTCCATAACATTCCCTTGAAAAACTTTTTCATGCAGAAAATATCAGTATTAAATTAGAAGCAAAATAGGTATGCTACAAAGAGCAGTGACTGCCAACTCCCAACTGTAAACTGCCAACTACTTTCTCCCGTCTCTTCTTCTATCGCCGCCGCCTCTGTTATTCGAGTTGTTAGGTGGTGGCTTTTGAGGTCTTTGAGGTCCGCGCCCTTGGGGAGGTCCTTGTGTATGTCTTTTTTTCCGCTCGTTTTTTTCCAGTGTCTGCAAACTGATCTGACCAACCAAATCAACATAACCGCTTTCTACTTCTTTCGGTTTGCCGGTGCTCACTTCAACGGGCTCAAGGCTATCTGGAATAGTGCCTTGCATATTTAATTGCCTTATTTTTTTTGCGCGTTCAATAGTGATGGGATATTGTTTATTGCTATCTGGCAACACGTACCACATCAGGCTTTTGAAAATATCTTTTTTAATGAGCAATGCGTTTCCTTTTCCAACTTGAAGTGTGTCTGTATTGTCAGGAAAGTTTTGGAGCGCATCGAGATAAGTGTCGAGTTCATAATTCAAACAACATTTCAAGCGACCGCATTGTCCGCTCAATTTGGTTTGATTGATAGAAAGATTTTGATAACGAGCTGCGGTTGTGTTCACCGATTTAAATTCTGTGAGCCATGTGCTACAGCAAAGTTCACGACCACAACTGCCGACGCCGCCAACTTTTGCAGCTTCCTGCCTTGCGCCAATCTGTTTCATTTCTACCTTAAGCTTGAATTCGCCAGCGTAAATTTTAATAAGCTCACGAAAATCAACGCGGTCATCAGCTATATAAAAGAAAGTTCCTTTTCTCCCATCAGCCTGAATTTCTACTTCGCTCATTTTTAAATTCAGGTTCAATTGCTTTGCAATAGCACGAGCTCGTATTAATGCATCGCGTTCGCGCTTTTTATTTTGCTCCAATACCTGCAAATCTCTATCGTTTGCATGGCGCAGTATTTTTTTCATGTTAGGGTCATTTTCTTCAACCCCTTTCTTCTTCATTTGAAGGCGAACTGTCTCGCCGCTTAAAGAAATCATGCCCACATCAAAACCGCTCACTCCTTCCATGCTCACCATATCTCCTTTTTCAAAAATATGCGTAGTGGGGTTGCGGTAAAAATCCTTTCTGCTGCCATTGTTAAAAGAAACTTCAACAACCCTGCAGCTATCATCGCTGATTGGCAAATTTGCAAGCCAGTCATGAACGTTCATACGGTTGCATCCGCCCGTGCTACATCCGCCGTTGCTCTTGCATCCAGAAGGTTTGCCATCTGAAGTGCCACAATTGCTACATCCCATATCGAAATAAAAATTACAGATGAATGAAAGAGAAAAGAAGAAAATTATGGAACCAGAAGGGGAATTCTATTAATCCGCGGTGGCGGGATTGCACTTTTATAGAGCTGAACAAAAATCAATGAAGCCTGAAATTTCCAAAGACAGTCGTTTTAGCCACACTTTCCAACTTTGCTGACCTTCGGACTGAACTGTAATATGAAATATGTTTGTTCAAAATACTCGCTTAAGATGCTTATAGAATTTCTTTCGTCAAATTCATTCTTCACTTTTCCGGTTTAGGATCACTTCTTTTCACAGGCTTTAGTCACAAAGCCATTAACAAATATACTATGAAACGTTCATTTTAGCGATTAATTGAGGAAGCCGCTATTTTTTTAACAAATGCAGCCACCGCGACCAAGCACCATGTTCCTTCCAAAATTATAAAAGGCATGTAATGGATTAGTATCGAAGCATAGCAAGATAAGCCAGCGCCAACAATATTCATGACGATATAAAGCAGATACTCCTGCGAAATAAATTTGAACAAGTTCAGGAAAAAAGCAATCAGCAAAAGCGTTACGCCAAGCGATCCGATGATGGTAGAGAAGTCCATGATAATAGTATTAAGAGTGAGGACGGAAAGTCGGGAAGACCGAAAGTCAGAAAGAAACAGCCCGTTCAATCTTCCCGACTTTCTGACTTTCGGTCTTCTTTATTTAAGCAAAAAAGCTATCCAACAGCCCAAACAAAATTTCTTTATTGCGTTCCAAATAATTCAGCTCGCTTAAAATTTTCTTTGCCGAATGGATATAAGAGGCATCGATTAATTCATGCCCCTCGTGTTTCACCATATCTTTCACAATTTCCGGAGTCACCTCTAAATGAAATTGCAATGCCAAAATATTATTACCAATTGTGTATGCTTGATTGCGGCAGGCTTCA
>CAIYPC010000443.1 GCA_903927975.1 uncultured Bacteroidota bacterium
ACATATTCTGAACCGATGCCTGTAGCTTTTGCTGCGAGCTTAATATACTGAACAAGTTTCGGATGGATATCCAATTCAAGCAATGGCAGGAACCAACGATAAATTTCCAATGCCTCCTGAAATCTTCCAGCTTTTATTAATCTGAAAATGGCAACTGTTTCTCTCGGGAAAGCATCCACCAATCCTGCAACCCAGCCATGTGCGCCAGCAGCAAGACTTTCATAAGCCAAAGGATCAACACCAGTAAGCACTTTAAACCTGTCACCAAATCGGTTAAGCATACGCGTTACATTTGATATATCTCTTGTTGATTCTTTAACTGCTTGAACGGTTGGAAATTTTGCCAGCTCTTCAAACATATCCAATGTCACTAAAATTTTATAATCAACTGGATTATTATAAATCATAATTGGTAAAGAAGTGCTTGTGGCAACTGCTTTAAAATATTCAAGCGTTTCGCGACTGTCAGCATTATACCGCATCGGGGGTAACAACATCAAACCATCAGCTCCGTTTTCTGCTGCTTCCTGCGCGGTTTGTATCGCTGCTTTTGTTGATTGTTCTGCAATGTTCACGATTACCGGAAGATCATTCCCCAATAACTCTTTGCTATAAACAACCAATTTATTTTTTTCACTGTTCAACAATGTGCTTGCTTCACCGAGTGATCCGCCAAGCACAATGCCATCAACGCCTGCTGCAATTTGTGCATCAAGATTTTTTGAGAAAAGATCAAAATCAATTTCCTCATTTTGTTTGAAAGGCGTTAAGAGTGCGGGATAGACGCCGAGCCAATTTACTTTTGCCATAATACTTTTAAATTAATTTGAGCCACAAAATTAGTGTTCATCGGTCTTTTATAACAATCAGGTATTAATGTGTTGTTTACAAATATTCACATTAGAGTTTAGCAGAGGTGACACCTTTTCAAAAGGTGTCACCTCTTTTCAATTCATGTATGTTGAATTTCATTTTTCTCAAGCCCGAAGGGCTTCAATGTGAATAACCCCAGATGAAATCTGGGGAGATAACAACGACATAGAACATACAACCCCTGCGGGGTTGAACAAAACTGTATCGCAACATTCCCTGCGCTTCGCACGGGGCTATTCATATTTTACCCCTTCGTGGTTTGGCGATAATGATTGTTGAGCAGGGGTTACACCTTTTCAAAAGCTGTCTCCTCTGCTCAACAACCCTATGATATTTCATGAATCGCTTCATGCCTGAACTGTTTAATATATGCTTTGGGAAATGTGCTTGTCACTTGTTTAAAAACCCTATTGAACGTAACCGTATTGCTAAAGCCAGTTTGATAAGCAATTGCGGATATACTTTCATAATCCCCTGCAATCATTCTCTTGCATGCTTCGCTGATGCGAATTTCATTCAGGAAAGTGACGAAAGTTTTCAACGTATGTTTTTTAAAATAACGGCAAAATGCCTGAGGTGTTAAATGCGCGATAGAAGCGATTTTATCGAGGCTGATGTTGTTCGTGTAATTCGCCATTGTGTATTGATAAATATTGTTCATGCGCAAACCTTCTGAGTCGGTGATTGCATATTCGATATTTTCCACAGAAAGCATCTTCCATTTTTTTAGCCCCGCAAACAATTCCATTAAATGAATGAAAGCAGTTACCTGTTGCGCATTGGTTTTATTTTTCACTTCGTTTATTGCATGGGCAATAACAGAATGATATTTGTTGTTTGCCTGCAATACATTTGGGGTGATAGATAGAAATTTTTTTATTGACTTCATCTCTGGCAAATCAAACAATTTTGCGAGGGCGCCTTCTGTATTTAAAAAAATCATTAACGCATGAACCGATTTTTTTCTGCGCTTATCATAGTATGACGGATCACTTTTGAAAACATGTGGTTGATTGGCTCCAATAACATAAATATCACCTGACTTAAATCGTTGCATATTGCTGCCCGCAATCAATGTTCCTTCACCTTTTATGATCCACATAATCTGCAATTCTTTATGGCGATGCAAATGCTCATAAAAATGAGGCAACAGATCTTCCTGCACAATAACCGAATGGTTTTCGGCAACTGGTATCGTGAATTGAACCACCTTCATATTACAAATATTAGCTTATTTTTCTGTAAGGATGAAAATAAAGGTTAATATCCGTAAATAAATCATCAATCGTAAAGATTTATGCAATTCAATTAAAGTTAACTTTGAAAAGCTTTTGATGATGTTTGAAAAATTATATAACTAATATGAAAAGAACAATCAGATATTTCTCTTTACCATTAATAATGACAATAAGTGTAATCCAATTGTCCGCGCAAACGCTTCAGCAATTTCAACCCGTAAAATTTTCACATGTTATCATCACTGATGATTTTTGGAAACCAAAGATTGATAAAGTGGCGACTGTTACCATTCCTGTTTGTGTTGATCAAACCGAAGTGAAAACACCGCGGATAAGAAATTTTGAAATAGCAGCTCATTTGAAGGAGGGGAAATTCGTTGGGATTTTTTATGATGATTCTGATGTGTATAAGGCACTTGAAGCAATCAGCTATTCATTAAGCCATAATCCGGATAGTGCGCTCGAAAGAAAAGCTGATCAATGGATTGATATCATTTCAAAAGCACAGCTCCCTGATGGATATCTCAACACTTATTTTACATTGAATGGTCTCGATAAGCGATGGACCGACATGAGCATGCATGAAGATTATAATGGCGGACATTTAATTGAAGCTGCTGTTGCTTATTATGATGCGACAGGCAAAAGAAAATTGTTAGATGTAGCTATCAAATTTGCAAATTATTTTGATTCTCTTTTTGGACCCGGAAAAAGACATTGGGTAACAGGTCATCAGGAACTCGAGCTTGCACTGGTGAAATTGTACAAAGCCACTAATGATAAAAAATATTTGAATCTCGCAGATTGGCTATTAAGTGAGAGAGGTCATGGTTATGCGCATGGTTATACGTGGACTAATTGGAAAGACACTGCTTACGCACAAGATGTTGTACCAGTTAAACAGCAACAAAAAATAACTGGTCACGCGGTGCGTGCTATGTATATGTACACGGGGGCGGCTGATGTTGCTGCGCTCACTGGCGATACTGCATATATGCACGCAATGAAAACGGTTTGGCAAGATGTTGTTTATCGCAATATGTACCTCACTGGCGGTATTGGTTCATCTGGCAACAACGAAGGTTTTTCAAATGATTATGATCTCCCTAACGGTGAGGCATACTGTGAAACTTGCGCATCGGTTGGAATGGTATTCTGGAATCAGCGAATGAATTTATTAACTGGTGAAAGCAAATATATTGATGTGCTTGAAAGAACATTATACAATGGTGCGCTCGATGGCATTTCATTAGAAGGCAATCGTTTTTTTTATGGCAACACACTTGCTTCTGTTGGAAAAAATTATCGGCGTGAATGGTTTGGCACGGCATGTTGCCCGGCGAATATTGCTCGCTTGCTTGCATCGCTTGGCAATTATATTTATGCCCATAGTGATAATGGCATTTGGCTGAATCTTTTCATTGGAAGCAGCACTTCTATTCAAATTGGAAAGCAGGACGTTCCTGTAAAAATGGAAACCGCCTATCCATGGAATGGTGATACAAAGATTACCCTTGCTCCTGAAAAGAAAACAAAATTCGATTTGCATATCCGCATTCCTGGATGGGCGCAAGGTAACGCGGTGCCGGGCGGTCTTTATCATTTTGAAGATACCGCAGCTTCAGTAATTTCTATTATGGTGAACGGGAAAAATATTTCTTATCAAATGGAAAATGGTTACGCCATCATAAGTCGTGAATGGAAAAAAGATGATGTTGTCCATGTTTCTTTCCCGATGGATATTAAGAGAGTGGCGGGCAGAACAGAATTAAAAGCGGATATTAATAGAGTTGCATTGCAGCGCGGACCATTGGTATATTGTGTGGAAGGTGCGGACAATGATAACCATGCATGGAATATCATTCTTCCGGAGAGCACAAAATTATCGACCTCAAAAGAAACAGTTGCATCAGAACCCGTTGTAACTATTGAAGGAATCGTTCCATCTTTATCAGTAAGTGCAGACGGCAGTTCTGTTCAAACAGAAAAAAAGAAAATGATTGCCATTCCTTATTATGTGTGGTGCAATCGTGGACAAAATCAAATGCAGGTATGGCTACCCGTTAGTATTAAGGATGTGAAGGTGAATAATTAGGAGAGAAGCCGTGAGCGGTTAGCTATGAGCTTCGAGGAAGAGATGCGGGATGGGATGTACAGGATGGGAGATACGAGATTCGTGATGCTCGCCTGACCAACAACATAGTGATGATGTTTTTTGACGAAAAGAAATGTACGGCTGCAAGCAAATGTTGTTGATTAGGCGACCAACAACGGCGGATAATAATTTTAAAATATTTATATGGTAAATACCAAGAAAAATATCTGTTTGCTTTTTTTTCAGTTATTATTTATTTCAGCGTTCGCACAATCTTATGTTCCTGAAAAAAATAATGAAATGGTGAAAGTGAGGCCTGCTGTTGGTTTGCAGGCTTATGCATTCAACCTTAAAGATGTTCGTTTGCTGAACAGCATTTTTAAAAATGCCATGGATAAAGATGCTGCCTATTTATTATCGATTGATGCAGATAGATTATTATTCAGGTTTTATGAATATGCAGGGTTGCCAACAAAAGGTGCTGTATATGGCGGTTGGGAAAGTGAAGGATTGTCTGGTCACACGATGGGGCATTATCTTTCTGCATGTTCCATGATGTATGCTTCAACTGGCGATCAGCGATTTTTAGAAAAAGTAAATTATATAGTTGATCAGCTAGCCAAATGTCAGGATGCAAAAAAGACCGGCTACATAGGCGCTATTCCAAAACAAGATTCGATTTTTGGAAAGCTCGAAAAAGGTGAAATAAAGACAACTGGCTTTGATTTGAACGGAGGCTGGTCGCCGTGGTACACTGTTCATAAAGTAATGGCAGGATTGGTAGATGCATATCTCTATTGCAATAATCAAAAAGCACTAGGCATTGCCGTTAAAATGGCTGACTGGACGGCAAACACTTTGCAAAATTTGAATGACGATCAATTGCAAAAAATGCTTGCCTGTGAATTTGGTGGCATGAATGAAGTGCTTGTGAATATTTATTCCGTTACAGGAAATAAAAAATATCTGGATCTATCTTACAAATTTCAACACAAAGCAATTTTAGATCCTTTAGCAGCAGGCAAAGATCCTTTGCCGGGGAGACATTCCAACACCCAGATACCAAAAATAATTGGCTGTGCAAGAAGATATGAATTGCAGGCTGATGACAACGATAAAAAAATTGCAGAAAATTTCTGGGATATTGTTGTGCATCATCATACTTATGTTATCGGTGGCAACAGCGATCATGAATATTTAGCCGAGCCTGATAAGCTAAGCGATTTTTTGAGCGAGAGCACTTGTGAGACTTGCAATACGTATAATATGCTCAAGCTTACAAGGCATTTATTTTGCTGGCATCCCAATAGTGAGCTGGCAGATTTTTACGAGCGTGCTTTATACAATCATATTCTTTCCTCTCAAAATCCTGAAGATGGAATGATGTGTTATTTTGTTCCGTTGAGAATGGGCACAAAAAAACAATTCAGTGATCAGTTCAACACATTTACTTGCTGTGTTGGAAGTGGAATGGAAAATCATTCAAAATATACTGAAAGCATTTATTATCAAGGCAACGATGGCAGCTTGTTTGTGAATTTATTTATTCCTTCCACATTAAATTGGAGAGAGAAGAATGTTACAATTCGGCAAGAATCTAATTTCCCAAATTCTGATACAGTCAATTTTACAGTAAGTGCTAAAAAACCATCTTCATTTGCCATCAGGATAAGAAAACCATGGTGGGCAAAAAATGGGATAGGCATCACTGTTAATAGTAAAATCGTTGATGTTTCTAAAGAAGTAAACGGTTATGTCGTTATAAATAGAAAATGGAGCAGTAATGACAAGATTCAGGTTATTATGCCTATGAGCTTATATACAGAAACAACGCCCGACAATCCGAATCGTGTTGCATTTTTATATGGTCCGTTGGTACTTGCAGGAAATTTGGGCGAAAAAGAGTTATCCGATTTTCATGATGTGCCTGTGTTTCTTACCAGCAATCATAATATTAGTGATTGGATAAAACCTTTGAGCAATCAATCACTCACTTTTAAAACGGTGAATACCGGAAAACCTTTTGATGTGACTTTTACGCCGTTCTATAAAAACTATAATGATTATTATAGTGTTTACTGGGATTATTTTACAAATGAAGATTGGGCAAAACGTGAAGCTGATTATGAAGCTGAAAAGAAAAGACAAAAAGATATTGAAGACAGAACGATTGATATTTTACGCATAGGCGAAATGCAGCCGGAACGCGATCATAACTTAAAAGGCACAAACACTTATATAGGAGAGGAGCAGGGAAAAAAATCGCGCAATGCTCATACGCTTGGGTATTTTTCTTTCAACATGAAAGTCGATAGCACACAAGAAAATGTTTTGCTCGTTACTTATTGGGGCGGCGATAATAACCGCATTCATGATATTTTGATTGATGGAGCATTGATTGCAACGCAGGAATTGAAGCACGAGCACCCGAATAAATTTTTTGATATTGAGTACGTTATCCCTTCTACATTAATAAAAGGCAAATCATCCATCAATGTAAAATTTCAGGCGCACGAAGGAAAAACCAGCGGGGACGTGTATGGATGTAGGGTGGTGAGAAAATAAAATTTGAGGGTGCAAGAATCAAGGTAGAAGAATCAAGAATCAAGGTACAAACCTTTAATGCGGTGTTCAAAATTGTTTGGTACATCTTGTGCCTTGTCCCTTGTCTCTTGAATCTTGTCTCTTCTCCCTTGAATCTTGTCACTTGTCTCTTGATTATTCTCCCTTTCGCGCTAACTGCATAATTCCTGTTTGCATTATCTTGCACCCTGAAAAATATTGCCATGAATTTTGAAAAATTATTCCAGCAGTTCAAGAAATTAAAGGTGGCTGTTATCGGCGATGTGATGCTCGACACTTATTGGTGGGGGCATGTAGATCGTATTTCTCCAGAAGCGCCCGTTCCTGTAGTGAGCTTCGACAAACGCGAGCATCGTATAGGAGGTGCAGCCAACGTGGCTTTGAACGCTGCATCACTTGGTGCAGAAGTAAGCATGTTTTCAGTGATTGGCAATGATGATGATGGCGTTTTATTGCAGGCATTGATCTCGAAATTTAAGATTGAGGCTGAAGGAATATTGAAAAGTGATCTTCGCGTAACGACCAACAAGATGCGCATCATCAGCCGCAACCAACAAATGATGCGGCTCGATGCGGAAACCACCAAGGATTTATTGGAAGAAGATGAGAACAAATTAATTGATGCTGTAAAAAAATATATAGAAAAGAAAAAGCCAAACATTGTAATTTTTGAAGATTATAATAAAGGCATTCTCACTGAAAATGTGATCAGCAATATCACTGCACTTTGCAAGAAGCATAATGTTATTGTAGCGGTTGATCCCAAAAGAAAAAATTTCTTCGCTTATAAAGATGCAGACATTTTCAAGCCAAACCTCAAAGAAGTGAAAGAGGGATTAAATATTTTGATTGATGAAATTCATTTGCCAGTGCTGAAAAAAATTCATGAGCAACTCGCGGCAAAACTTGATCATAAAATTTCCCTAATCACGCTTTCCGAAAAAGGCGTTTTTTATCAAAGCGAGAAGCAATCGAAAATTGTCCCATCTCATTTAAGAAATATTGCTGATGTTTCTGGTGCAGGCGATACGGTGATTGCAGTTGCTTCAATGGTATATGCAGCTACAAAAGATATTCATCTGATGGCAGAGATGGCGAACATTGCCGGTGGTTTGGTTTGTGAGGAAGTAGGAACGATGGCAATTGATAAGAATAGATTGATGAGCGAATGCAAGTTGTTGTTGGAGTAATTTGGTTTGTGGTTTATGGTTTGTTGTTTGTAGTTGTTCGCAATCGACAAATTTTTAATCGTAGTCGAATTTTTCCTGCTTGAAATCTCCAAATGGATATAGCGATAAACTATCACAAAAACCTGATTGCAAAAAATGTAATAATAAAAACAACAAGTGTAATAGCAGCAATCATTGCAATGAGGACAAAGGGATGAACTGCGGCGTTTGTTTTGACTGCTTTGCTTTTTCTTGTTACAAAAAAATTTTTCATCTTAATATAGATTTTTCAATCGTGCTATTAGATGCGATGCTGTTGAAAATCCATAAACAGATTTTTTATCACGCAACGGTGAGAAGGAGCAGAGGCATGGCGCGGTTTAAAACCCTGCCATGCCTTGAACAAGCCGTTTATGAAACCAAAGTTCAGTAGAAGAATAAAAGTACAAGAGCCCGCCGCGGCGGGAGAAAATCCAAATAGAATTCAAAATGTTCGTTCTCCAAAAAACGAAGACAAAAAATTAAACCCACTTACTATTACTCACAACCACAAACCACAAACTACAAACGACCAACATCTATTTTTTCTCCAACGTCGGATATGCAATACCCAATTGCTCGAGATATGTTTTATACTTCGAAGGATCGTAATAAAATTTTTTCATTTGCTCTCTGTATTTCGCCATAATTTCTGTGTTCAGATATGTTGGCGGCGGATCATTTGCTGTGATGAAAGGTTTATATTTTACGTCCTTCGTTTGCACATTGGTGAAATAACTTTTTGCGCTGTCAATAATTTTTGGCGTAGTGAAAATATCAATCAATGTAAGTGCCGCAGCTTTTGCTCCTGCTAAAGTTCCTTTGTGCGCAAGCGGTGTTGCCATCGCAATCGCATCAGCCCAATGATGTCCTTTTGTGCCGGGAATATTTGCAGGATACCAGAGAACAATCGTAGGTACGTTCCATGAAATATCTGCAATATCATCAGAGCCGCCTCCCCATGAAAAAGGAACCGATCCTCTGATGGTATCCACTTTATTTTTCAAGCCGTCAACAGGCTCCCCTTCTTCATCAATTTTAGGTGCCTCCACTAATTTTTGAACAGCTTTTGCGAGCTGTAAGTCGGCATCGCTCCAAACGGGCATGCCTACCCTTTTTATATTTGTGTACATCGTTTCAGCAAGCGGCTTATTAAAATGTCCGGGCCATGCAGTACCGATAATTTGGTATTTCATTTTTGTGTCCGTCATCATCGCGGCGCCTTGGGCAATTCTTACACCAGCTTCATACATGCTTTTTATATCATCATAAGTTCTTTCCCTAAAATAATACCACACTGCTGCTTTCGATGGAACCACATTCGGTTGATCGCCACCGTCAGTGATTACATAGTGCGAACGCTGAGTTGGTTTCAAATGCTCGCGTTTAAAATTCCAGCCAACATCCATCAGCTCCACTGCATCGAGTGCGCTTTTTCCTCTCCACGGTGCGCCTGCTGCATGAGCAGCTTCGCCATCAAAAGAAAATTTAACGGACACTAATCCGTTCATTCCGGGATCACCGTAAGCCACGCCAAAACCTTTGCCTACATGAGTGAAAATGCATGCGTCAACATTTTTAAAATAGCCATCGCGAATGTACCAAGCTTTGCTGCCGAGCAATTCTTCTGCAACGCCGGGCCAGATAATAATCGTACCAGACATGTGATTTTTTGCCATCAATTCTTTCACGGCGATCGCAGCATAAATAATTACAGCTTGTCCAGAATTATGTCCTTCACCATGACCGGGCGCTCCTTCCACAATCGGATCTTTATAAGCAACACCAGGTTTTTGTGATGCTTTCGGAATACAATCAATATCGCTGCCGAGAGCAATCACCGGACTGCCGCTTCCCCATTTCGCCATCCACGCAGTTGGTATTCCTGAAATTCCTTTCTCAACACTAAAACCATTTTTGGTGAGTATATCAGTAATGTATTTGGATGTTTCAAATTCCTGAAAGCCCAGCTCGCCAAAACTGAAAATCATGTCCACCATTTCCTGCACATTTTTTTCTTTGGAAGCAATAGAAGTAAGCGCTTCTTTTTTCATGCTTTCAATAAATGTGGAGTCGTAAGTTTTTGGGGCTTGTGCATTTGCATAACGAAAAAATAAAATGATGCATGTCGTGAAAATCAAACGGGTAGCCCGTTTGAGGCAGTTTTGGTTTAAAATTATCATGTGTAGCAGTTTATTCAAATATAAATGAAATGAGTGAAATTTTGGTGGCAGTTTTTTTGTGAACCAGAGTGGAGATTATCAATAATGAGAGCAGGTAATTATTACTGATGTTGACCCCTCTTAGTTACTGTTATGTAAGCGTCATTGAGAGGATGTTATTGATAAGATAAAGTTAGTTATTAATCATTGTTTGTTTCATCTTTTTTAT
>CAIYPC010000444.1 GCA_903927975.1 uncultured Bacteroidota bacterium
ATTTGGATCACTGCAAGTTGGTTTTCAAAATGTGAACAGAACGCCATCTTATAATTTCAATCGGGTGAGCAGCTTCAGTTATATTGTTCCATCAAGTTTATCAAAAGAAAACACAACAAATATTTTTGCTTCTATCGAACAGCAGCCATTGCAACTAAAAATATCGGGCAGCTATTATCTCATCAGCAACTATACTTATTTTGAGGATTACGATAAAGCGCAGCAACAATCAACGCTATTTAATATCCTTCAGATAAATGCACAGAAAGTATTCTCGCTAAATAAAAACTGGAAATGGCGTTCAAGTGTGATCTATCAACAAAAGGCTGGTCCTGCTCAGGTTAATTTCCCCGCCATCGTAACACATAACCAGATTGGTTATGAAGGAAAACTTGGCTTTAAAAATCTTGATGTTGCTTTTGGATTGGAGTTTAGATATTATACGCCATACAAAGCCGATAGGTATTCGCCGGTAACAGGACAGTTTGATCTGCAAAATGACACAACAATAAAACAACACTTACCTGATATCAACGCTTACGTGCATTTTCGCATACGAAGTTTTACTGCTTATGTTAGGGCTGAAAACCTGAACACATTGCAAGTTTCCAGCACCACTGGCTTCGGTTTCAACAAATACAATTTCGTTGCGCCCGATTACCCTTATATGGGATTACAAATACGTATCGGAATTTTTTGGACATTTGTGAATTAGGCACACTTATCAATCTTTTAACTTTATTTGTCGCAAATATTTCTAATTTTACACTGTTATTCATTTTATGAAGAAATTTTCCCTAGGCATATTAACATTCATCTACATCACTGTTGCAAGTGGCATTGTAGTGAATATCCATTATTGCATGGGAAAATTATCTGAAGTAGGTTATGGCTACTCAAGTAGCGATAAATGTGGCAAGTGCGGAATGGAAAACAAAACAGGCTGCTGCCATAACGAATCAAAATTTCTTAAAATAACGGATGATCAGCAGCTTGCAAAAGCTAACGTTGATATAGCGCAGGTTCCTGTAGAAATAAATATTATTAACGTTGATCTTTCTCAACCAGTTCGAGGCTTTGAAAAAATTCTTGAACTACAATATCATTCACCACCCGATAAGCGGCCCTCCTCTGTCTATCTTCTTAATTGCGTTTTCAGGATTTGATTTTTTTTAAAAGGTTTTTATTGAATGGCATCAGCGATGCTGTTCTACTTTTCATGTAATCTTTTAGATCACTCAAATTTTAATTCATTTACTATTTAAATTTTCAACGATGAAAACGCAAAAAATAATTCTAATAATAATTTTCATTTTTTCTATTTCTCAAATTGCAAACGCACAATTGCAGAAAGCTGAATTTCAGGCAAGCGGACTCACATGCTCCATGTGCAGCAATGCTATTAATAAGGCATTGAAAACAGTTCCATTTATTGAAACCGTGAATACGGATTTGAACAA
Source organism: uncultured Bacteroidota bacterium (assembly GCA_903927975.1). Taxonomy (GTDB): domain Bacteria; phylum Bacteroidota; class Bacteroidia; order Chitinophagales; family Chitinophagaceae; genus Puia. The sequence continues at coordinate 1,461 of CAIYPC010000444.1, forward strand.
GAATATTTTTGAGATAATCTTCAAAAAAAATGTTCCTGTTGATTTGGATGCAATAAAGAAAAAAGTGGAAGACGCAGGTTTCTCCATTGCAAAATTCTGGGTAATTGCAGATTTGCACGATCAGAAAATCAACAATGATGAGCATATTTCTATCGACGGCTTGAGCTTTGATTTTATGAATGTGAAAGCACAAACATTAAATGGCAGCCAGCGCTTGCAATTAATTGATAAAAACTATATTCCTTCCAAAGAATTTAAAAAATACAGTACATCTACAACCATGCCTTGTTATCAAACCGGAATGACAAGCAGTTGCTGCAAATCAAAAGACGGAACACTTGCTTCAGGCAACAGAATTTATCATGTAACTATTTAATTAAAACGTCAGGCAGTTTCGGCTGCCTGACTAATTTTTTATTATGAAAAAAATTATCAGTTGCATGGCATTGTTGTGCTCATCAATAATCGTTCATGCACAGGAATTATACGTTTCAACAGAGCCAGCTAGCAATATGGCTACAGGAAGTATTGGCATCCGACTTAACTCCAAATTGTTTCAGATGAAATATAATAACAGTTATTCGTTAAGGCTGGATCCTGAGATAATGTTTGGCGTTAGCAAAAAAATAATGATCCATCTCAATGCGTATTCATCAAACATGTATCAACAATCATTACAATTTGAAGGAGGAAGTTTTTACGCGAAATATCGTTTTCTTTCTAATGATGATGTTCACAGCCATTTTCGCATGGCTGCATTTGGAAAGATAGCTGCAATAAATAATCCTTCTTTGTTGTTTGCAAACAACAAATATTATAACAGCGATGAAATTGATTTGGATGGAAACAATTCGGGTTTTCTTTCGGGCATTGTTGCTACGCAGTTGCTTCACAAACTTGCATTGTCTTCTTCTGTTGCATACACAAACCGTTTCACAAATATTGATCAAACAAAAGAAATCGGGCAATCAACCAAAGCAATAAACTACTCGTTATCGGCAGGCTATTTGTTATTTCCGCTTGAATATAAAAACTTCAAACAAACGAATGTAAATTTGTATTGTGAAGTGCTTGGCTCTTCATCGCTTGATGACAAAGGATATTATGTGGATGTGGCTCCAGCGGTTCAGTTCATTTTCAATAGCATTGCGCGACTTGATTTATCATACCGAACGCAATTCACTGGCACGATGGATCGTTTATCTAATAATTATTTTTTGCTGAGATTTGAATATAATTTGTTGAACGTTTTTAAAAAAAGGTAAATGCAAAAAACATCTTCCATATTTATTTCGATATTAAAATTCATCAAATCACTTTTCGTAAAAAAAGATTGTTGCAAATGAAAAATAATTTATTAGCGTTTGTTTTGATTTTTTCATCGCAGGCAATTTTTTGTCAGGTAAAAATAAATGAACCCGCACCGGAGATATCATTGCCAAACTTAGAAGGCAAAATGGTAAATCTTTCTGAACTAAAAGGCAAAGTGGTATTGATTGATTTTTGGGCAAGTTGGTGTGGCCCTTGCAGAAGGAACAATCCTCATCTTGTAAAATTTTATAAAAAATTCCATTCAAAAGGATTTGAGATATTAGGCGTTTCGCTCGATAATAATCAAGATGCATGGAAAGACGCAGTTAAAAAAGATAGGCTGGAATGGATTCAGGTAAATGATAATAAAGGATGGAATGCTTCATCAACAAATGCTTATAGTGTTGATGCAATTCCCGCTTCTTTTTTAATTGACAAGAATGGAACTATTTATTCGATAGATCATGTTGGCAAAGAATTAGAAACCGATGTGATGGCGTTGTTG
>CAIYPC010000445.1 GCA_903927975.1 uncultured Bacteroidota bacterium
GCTCACTGCACGCTGGGAATATAAAGCGCCGGAAGGAAGTGGAGATACACATTACTGTTTGCTAAAAGGAACAAAAGCAAATCTGGAAATAAAACAAACCGCGGCAGAAAACTACAAGCCCACACTTTATATCACACCTGTGAATAATAATAAAGATTACGATTCTGCATTACAAAAAGCAGTCACCAAAATAAATGCGTCTTATCCAGGTGTTACGATTGAGAAAGCAGGCAATGCATGGAAAGCAATAATTCCCGAAAAATATAAAATAGGACATGAAGCACATTTTGCAGAAGTGCTTCAGCGTTATCTTCAATACCTCAAAGATGGTAAGCTACCTGATTGGGAAACGCCTTGCATGATTGCAAAATATTATACTTCGACTGAGGCGTTGCAGATGGCGAACGGGAAGAAATAGATTAATGGTAACTTCATCTCAAACTTCTATATGCCTATTGGTCCCTCTCCTACTATTGGTTTAATCGCCTATTCAACGATTAAATTAATCGGCTATTCTTTATTCGGCAGACAGGCAAACAAATGGTATAAGAAGACTTCACCACATCCAATTATATTTGGAGCAGCACGCACATTGCTGGGTGTTGCAGTTGGCATTGGTTCACTCTTTCTTCTAAGTAGCTTAACATCAAATCAAGGAACATTATTTTTTGTGTTCCTAATCCCAATTCGTTTTTTTGAATGGTTTCTGATTCTCTATCTTTTTTATGAAAGAAAGAATTACTCATTCAAAAGAATATCAGGATACGCAGTCATGGGAATCATCTGGTCATTTGTATTAGATATCCCTGCAATCATGTCTGTTTTTATAATTCCCGGCGGGGTATGGGTTTGTTGATTAACGGAATTCAAAGTATCTTAAATGATAAGCTGAGACATTCGTTACAACGAAAGTAGAAACTCATCAATAATCTTTGATCTGGTATGGAAATAAATGACTTCACAGAATATTATTCAACTATCAGCAACGCTGAGCTATTGGACATTCTAGATAACCCAAGAGGTTATCAACCCATCGCAATCGAAGCCGCTAAAAAAGAATTTGTAAAGCGACAACTTTCTGAAGAAGATATTAAAGAAGCCAAAGAGCCGATGATTAATGATCGGATGCAAAAAGAAAAGCAAAAGAAAAAACTAAATGCCATTGAAGAAAAAGTAAAAGCAACCGGTAACACGCTCATCGAGACATTAAACCCAATCCAATCTGGCATAACCAGTACAGAAAAAATTATCAGACTGGTAGTAATTGTTTTTAGCGCAAGGTATTTGTATGAAGTGATTACTGAGTTTCGTTACATCATAATAACTGCAGAAGATTCTTATCACTCGCCTTTAATCACTTCTTTGGGTCTTTTACCATTTATTCTTTTACCAGTTGCAGTATTTACATTTTGGAAAAGAAAATCGATAGGATGGGTTTTGTTGACAATCTATTTAACGATTATTGCTACCAGCGTATTTTGGCAAATGGTAAGCTCGTACGGTCAAAGAAGATCTCAATTTTCTTGGCTTGAACGATTATATCCAAGCCCATCTCCATCATCATACATTTTATCTCTTATTTTCCTAATGGGAATGCTTTATGTGCTTTGTAAACCAAATGTGAGAGAAGTTTATTCAATAAGAAAGGAAACTATTTCTAAAGTAATTATAATGCCTGCAATTTTGGAATTGATATTATTAGTTTACGTGAAATAAAGAATAAGACTCTATCTAAAAAAAGCTCAACGATCAATATCAATCCCTTTCAATTGCGATTGCAGATCTTTCGAGCCTTGCTCTGTCACTTGTGTTTGCCAGAGGTTAATCTTTTTAAGAGAAGAAATCTTTTTGAAAGTAGCAATGCTTTTATCGGTGAGATTATTTTGCCCTGCGTTTAAAATTGTCAATTGCTGCAATGCACTTAAAGGTTCTATTGATTCATCAGCAAGATTATTCTTTTGAATTTCTAATTTATTTAGGCGATTGAATCCCGAAATGATTTTTATTTCTTCTGAAGTAAGATTGCAGTTGTTCACATCCAATCGATACAATTGTTGTTTGATAGCAGAAAGTTTTTCAATTATTGAAGATATTTGTGAAGCTGAAGCTTTCTGCACCATCACAAAAGAAACGTCAATCAAATTGCTTTTTGAAGTAACAGACCGAACAACAATTTTCATTTCTTTTAATTGACGGATCACAACCGAATCAGCAGGAGGAACATCGGGCAATTTTATTTCCAAATTATTCTCGGCGTCAATTCCGAGATAAGAAGCGATTAAATATTTCGTTTTTCCATCAGTCTCCAATGTGGTAATATTCTTTTTATAATCAGCACCATTTTCTATCCATCTTTTAATGAAACCAATTTCAATAGGTGTTAATGCAGGGCGATTATCCGCCGGCATATATTTAGAACTTTCGGGAGATAAAGTTATGCGGTGAAAAAGTTCACTTTTATCCAAATCACCTGCGACAATTGTGTTGCCGCTTTTGCCGCCTTTCATTATCGTTTCGATGCTGGTTAAATCAAGCTCGCCTTTTAGTTTATCGGGATTATGACAGCTCACACATTTTGCATTAAATATCGGTTGAATGATATCAGTAAAAACAACAACAGAATCTAACGGAGGGATTATCTTTTGATGTTGCGGCTTTGCTTTTGAAGAGAAAATAGATTTTAGAAAGCCTGGCATATATCTAGTTAGGTATCCTTCTCCGTGAGTCATATTTCCACCGAGGTGACCGCCGATGGAAATCAATATAATAGATGCATATAATAACCAACTGCTCAAACTCATTTTTAAAAAATGGACATCAGCTTTCTTGTTTCTTCTTATCAGCCAAACAATAAAAATGAGCACAGCGACAGAAATGCCTATCCATTTATGCCAGAACAATGTATCGTTATTATATCCACCACCTGATGAAATCAATAAACCAGAAATTACAGCCAATGCAGCACTAACAAAACTTGCAATCAATGCAATATTGATTGCAGCAGAAAGCAGCGGACTCTTCTTATACGTCTCAATAACATTTAGCAACGCAGCAAAAAGAATAATGCCAATAGGAATATGAACAACTAAAGGATGAAACCTGCCGAAGAAAAGCGACCAGTCAGTATGCATCTACAAAAATATTTTATACCCGCTCTAATTTAACTGGATATGTTTTATCGGCATTCCACTGACATACATAAATATTTTTGTCTTCATCAATGCACACATCATGACCATGATAAAAAATATTTCCTTCCATGAACATTGGTTGAAGTGTACCATTTTTATATTCCGGTTTTGTTCCGCCCGGATTAGAAATACATTTGTTGTCTTTATCAAGTATGGTCACAAATCCAGATCTTCCATCATTCATCTTTCCAGTGTCGCGGAAGTTCGACCAACAAACTCCTGCATATAAATTCTCTCCATGAATAACAGCGCGGCATACATACAAACCAGGAAGTTTTATCGTCTTGAGATATTTGCCATCCATTGTAAAAATCTTGAACGCATTTTCTTCTCTTGATGAGCATATTAATTTTGGTGAAGCAGGATTTCTTAAATCAACTGTTACACCATGCGCATTTTTTAGATTGTGATCAGGGTTGGCATTGTTATGCCCACCGAAGTGCCTGATATATTCTCCCTGATGATTGTATTGAATGATATAATCGGAACCATATCCATCAGCCACATAAAAATCTCCATTCGGTGCAACTGCTACTTCTGTTGGCTGAAACTTTTCATCTTTTTTATAAATGCCAATGGTAGATGGATGCCCCAATGCAAAAATCAGTTCGCCACTCATGTTTGTTTTGAAAACAGAGCCTGCCTGTGCATGCCAGTTATTATCTCTTCCATAATAATAACCACAGTCAGTGATAAAAAGAAAATCCTCTCCGCCTTCTGGTGCGAGCGTAAGCCCGTGCCCACCGGGATAACGTGTGCCCCAGCTATCAATCAGCTTACCAGATTTATCATAAATAATAATGTTGTTTTTTACTTCATCAGTGATCATCACCAGTCGCCCTTTTGAATCCTGCACCATTTCATGGCAATCGAAAACTGGCGTTTTTGCCGGATCTAAATTGCCCCATTCTTTATTCACTTTATATCTAAATCCACCATGACCGATGATGCCATCGTCATTTGGATTTGCTTTGCCAATGATATTAAATCCAGCTACCGCACCTGCGGTAAGTACAGAAGTTTTTTTGAGGAACTGTCTTCTTGAATGATTGTCATTTTTCATGATGGAAGAAATTTATAAGAAACGTTAGAGAAATATTTTTGTTACCAGCTTTGGTTTTTCATAGCATCATCGTTGCATCGCTCTCTTGTACGGATGAAATTCTATTCAGCAATGTACAACTCTTTCATATTTGTAATTACTACGCAATAATCCCTTTTACCACCTATCCTGCAACATCAGTGTGCCTGTATCTTCTTCCTTCCGCATCGAATGAAAGTTTCTCATGATCGATCCCCATCAGATATAATAATGTCGCCTGAAAATCGTGAACATGCACGGGGTTCTTTACAATATTATATCCGAACTCATCTGTTTCTCCGAATGTAAGTCCAGGTTGAATGCCACCACCTGCCATCCACATCGTGAAACATCTCGGATGATGATCGCGACCATAATCAGTTTTTGTCAATTTTCCTTGCGAATAATTTGTGCGACCGAATTCGCCGCCCCAAACCACAAGCGTGTCATCCAACAAACCTCGTTGTTTCAAATCTTTTACAAGCGCCGCAGAAGCCTGATCAGTTGCCTTACATTGTTTGGGGAGCAACGCGGGCAAAGTTCCATGCTGATCCCAACCTTGATGATAGATCTGAACAAATTTCACATCTTTCTCCAGCAATCTTCTTGCGAGCAAACAGTTTGCAGCATAAGTTCCGGGAATACGCGAATCAGGGCCATACATATCAAAAACCCAATCAGGCTCACCACTCATATCAGTAATTTCGGGAACAGATGCCTGCATGCGAAATGCCATTTCATATTGTGAAATGCGATTGTTGATTTCGGGATCACCGAATGTTTCTAATTGTGCCTGATTCAATTCTTTTAATGCATCCAGCATTTCGCGGCGATCGACTGCTTTATAACCTTCGGGATCGGTTAGATATAAAACCGGATCAGCACCGGAGCGAAATTGCACTCCCTGATATTTTGAAGGCAGAAATCCATTGCCCCATAATCTTGCATATAGCGGCTGATCTTGTGGCGCATTATTAGAAACAAGAACGATGAACGCAGGAAGATTTTCATTGTCAGACCCTAATCCATAATTTATCCATGAGCCCATGCTCGGACGACCCGGCAATTGGTTTCCTGTTTGCATAAACGTGAGCGCAGGATCATGATTGATCTGCTCCGTGTACATTGATTTTATAAAGCAAAGATCATCTGCAACACCACCAGTGTATGGCATCAACTCACTTATCCATGCACCGCTTTTTCCACGTTGTTCAAATTTAAAAGATGAACCAACTAATGGTAACGCAGATTGTTGTGCGCTCATTCCGGTAAGTCGCTGACCTTTTCTTACTGAATCAGGAAGATCTTGCCCGTGCATTTTTTCAAGCAAAGGCTTGTATTCAAAAGTCTCGAACTGCGATGGACCGCCGCTCTGAAAAAGATATACCACTCTTTTGGTACGCGCTGGAATATCGGGTGCACCCAAAATGCCACTTGGGTTGATGATTGTTTTCCCATTTGAAAGAGAAGATCTTGTTTGTCCTGAGATCAATGACCCAAGCGCAACAGCGCCAATGCCAAGCGTTGCCTTTTGCAGAAATGATCTTCTGCTGAGGTTATTGGCAATGAGTTGCTGAATTTCTTTGTTCATATTTTTGCATTAATAATCATTCTGTATTTCCTTAAACCCTATACCTTGTACCTCAAACCTCCCTCCTATCTCTTCGTTATAAACGCATCTGAATTCATAATCGCACTTGCCACTACCGCACCTGCTGCAATTGCTGGCAGATCTTTTTCTTTCTCTATTTTATATTGTCCCGCAGTAAGCCAGCCCTTCATTTTGTTTGGCTCCTTTTTAAATTTTTCATATTGGCTGGAATATAATTTCTCCAACACATTCATTTCTTTTGCTGATGGCTTTCGTGCGGTTAATGATCGATAGCAATAAATTATTCTATCATCAACATTATTATTTTTTTTGAGTGAATTAACGGATATCACTTTCGCTGCTTCTATAAATTGCGGATCATTTAATAAGACAAGCGATTGCAATGGCGTACTTGTTTTTTGTCTTTGCACAACACAACTCGCACGAAGTGGCGCATCGAATGTGCCCATCGAAGGCGGGGGATTTGTTCTTTTCCAAAAAGTATACATGCTCCTTCTATATAAATTAGCACCGCTGTCTTGTTTATATGCATCGCTACTTACTGACCATAAACCAGCCGGTTGATACGGTTTCACACTTGGCCCACCAACACTATCAGACAATAAACCACTTGCTTTTAATGCGCCATCACGAATCATTTCCGCGGTGAGCCTGAATGCGGGACCGCGGGATAATAAAGCATCATCAGGATCTTTTGCTAATGATTCAGGGCTTGCATAAGAAGACTGCCTGTAAGTTGCAGATAGCACAATCAATTTTTGCATTGCTCTTATGTCCCAACGAGATTCGCGAAATGTTATGGCAAGCCAATCGAGCAATTCAAGATCCGCAGGAACGCTTCCCTGATTGCCAAAATTATCTGCCGTTTTTTGAATGCCGGTGCCAAAATAAGTTTGCCAGTAGCGGTTCACAATAACCCTTGCTGTTAAAGGGTTTTTTGGGTTCATCAGCCATTGAGCTAGCCCAAGCCTGTCGCGGCGTAGGTTAGCAGGATATGGAAGAACTGCACTAGGCACATCGGGATGCACTTCTGCGCCCGGTGCATCATAAGCACCGCGCATTAAAATATGTGCTTGCCGCTTTTGTTTCATCTCTTCCATCACCATCATTTCAGGAATGTCTTCCATCAACTTATTTCTTTGCTGCCTTATTTCCTGTAGTTCTTTTTCTTTTTGTTGATATGAATTTGAAACTGTAGAAAAATAATATTGCTGAAGGTCACGGTCAGGCATAACCGATTTTTCAGATAATGGTGATTTTATTAGCAACGGAACTTCCGAAGGATTGAGTTCACGGTCATAAACATAAATATCATCAACCAATCCATTTTTAAATCCTGTGCCACGCCAATCAGCACCTACTTGTAATCCCGGTTCATCTTTCCTATCAAATAAAATATCCTTGAATAAATTATCTTTCTCAGTGATCATGTTTGCTTCTTTGCCATCCACAAACAATTTTATTCCATCTGCTTTTCCAGATCCGTTATAGGTAAGCGTTAACTGAATCCATTTTTCTTTTGGCAATTCCTGTTCAGTCACTTTCAAAATATTATTATAAGGCCAAGTATGCGCCATCAAAAATTCAACTTTATCATCACGTAGGCGAAGAAAATAACCACGAAAACCATAAGTGATATCTCCATCGCCCTTATGAAAAATAATTCCTTTGTTTATATCTTTTGGGATGTTGATCCAAACGCCAATGGAAAATGGCTGAAAGCGATTGAAGATGCCGACCTTTCCTAATTTCAAAATATCATCCCCATTCGATTTGAATGCATTACCAAATTTTCCGGGCACAAGCACTGGGTCTGCTACCCCACCTTTGATTTTTGGATTGGTTTCATTGATGAAAGAATCTTTCAACAGCTTATCAAAAGTGTAATGAGCCTGCAACCCTTTTTTCAGATCGAATGAAATAGCATTGTTATTTTTTTGTTTCCACTTTTCAAAATCTGGTTTTTCTTTTTCAACAATTGCTTTCTCTTCATTTATCTTTTCTTTTTCTTTGTTGGTGAGATACGCGATGATTGAATCCTGTTTTGCATTTGTCATCAATATTGTGGGGCCGGGCGTGGAGTTATCAAAAGAAATTTGCCCTGGTTCATCCACATTATCAAAAAAACTATAGAGGCTATAAAAATCTTTTTGAGAAACGGGATCAAATTTATGATCGTGGCAGCGTGCGCAACCAACAGTCAACCCAAGAAACGCAGTTCCTAAGGTGCTTGTCCGATCGATCACATATTCATTTCGAAATTCTTCATTAATAATTCCGCCTTCTGCATTTTGTGCATGATTGCGATTGAAAGCTGTCGCTAGTTTTTGTTCACGTGTTGCATTGGGTAAAAGATCACCGGCGAGTTGCCATGTAACAAATTTATCAAAAGGCATGTTTTCATTAAATGCTTTTATCACCCAATCGCGCCACGGCCACATCGGGCGATAGCGATCAACAGTATAACCATAAGTATCTGCGTATCGAGAAACATCCAGCCAATCAACCGTCATTTTTTCTGCATACTGTGTAGTGTGCAATAATTTGTCAACCACTTTTTCGTAAGCATCAGTAGATTTATCTGCAAGAAATGCGTCTGTTTCTTCAATTGTTGGGGGGAGACCTGTGAGATCTAGAGTCACCCTTCTTAATAATGTTTCTTTATCCGCTTCTGGCGACGGCTTCAAATTATTTTCTTCCAATTTGTTCAACACAAAATAATCTATGCCATTTTTTGGCCAGGCTTTATCTTTTACTTCCGGCAAATTCTTTTTTTCGGGAGCAGTGAACGCCCAATGTGGTTTATAAACAGCACCTTGCTCAATCCATTTTGTAAGGACCGCCCTTTCATAATCAGTAAGCACACGATTGGAAGCTTTTGTTGGCATTTGCAAATCTTGGTCACTTGTTATTATTCGGGCATACAATTCACTTTTGCTGAGATTGCCAGGAACGATTGCATGCTGACCATCTTTTAGTTCCGCTTGCGCATCGTCACTATTTGAAAGATTCAAGCCAGCTTTTTGTCCATGGTTTTTATCAGGACCGTGACACAAAAAACATTTATCAGAAAGTATTGGCTTAACATGCAAGTTGTAATCAATAACAGCAGGAAGGCTTTTATCGAACTTTGTAATCGCTTCTGGTTTTTTAACAGTGCCCGCTTTTATAAAAATGAAAATACATATAGCGAGGAGCATTATGACAAGAGCGATTTTATTAAGAAAAAATTTGCGCATCTGGTAGAGGTGATAAAATTAAACTGCTATGCTTCTAAAGCTTAAAGATAAATTATATGTGCCGTTTTATGCAGATAAATCCTGATAGAAAACAGTTAAATGACGACATCAAGTCTTCATTATCAGATAGCATTTCATGGCAACTAAGTTCAAAAATATCGTATTGCTCTAGGAAGCAAAATAGAGGATGCATTGATTATGATGGATTATCCTATTACCAATAAAACAGATTGAATCTACTGGGAGAATATTTCTTCATATCTCATTCATTATTCGCGCATCATTTCTCTTATCGCATCAACAATTTCCTCAGCATTGGGCTTGCTGAAATAATCACCATCACTTGCATAAGCAGGGCGGTGCGCTTCTCCTGTAATTGTCCGCGGAGCAACATCGAGCCATTTGTAGCCGCCTTGTTCTTCCATCACTTTGTTGAACATGTAAGCGGCTGCACCACCAGGCACGTCTTCATCGACAAACAAAATGCGGTTTGTTTTTTTGAGCGAGTCAAGAATTTTATGATGTATATCGAAAGGCAATAAAGTCTGTACGTCCACTATTTCGCAACTGATATTTATTTTTTCTAAAGTTGCAGCGGCTTCCTGAACAATCCTTAATGTTGATCCATAAGAAACAATCGTCACATCTTCGCCTTCTCTGATAATTTCTGGAATGCCTAACGGTACTGTATATCCTAAAATATTGGAAGGCAATTTTTCTTTTAAGCGATAGCCGTTCAAACATTCGATGACTATTGCGGGATCAACGCCTTCGAGTAACGTGTTGTACATGCCCGCTGCTTGTACCATATTTCTCGGAACGCAGACATGCATTCCACGGAGGGAACTTAATATCATTCCCATTGGTGAGCCGCTGTGCCAGATCCCTTCGAGGCGATGCCCGCGGGTGCGCACAATCAGCGGCGCAGTTTGTCTGCCTGCCGTGCGATATTGTAAAGAAGCGAGGTCATCGCTCAATGGCTGCAATGCATATAATAGATAATCTAAGTATTGAATTTCAGTGATTGGCCGCAGCCCTCGAAAAGCCAATCCAATCCCCTGACCAATAATAGTTACTTCGCGAATGCCCGTATCAAAAATTCTTCCAGATCCATGCTTTGCCTGCAAACCGGCAAAGCCTTGGTTGACATCACCAATCTTGCCAACATCTTCACCAAAGGCAATCACTTTTGGATTGGCAGAAAAAAGATCATCAAAATATTTGTTCAAAATTTCATACCCGTTCATGGTCAGCGAATCCTCATCATATTCCGGCTTTATTTCTTGTACATTCAAAGAACTTTTTTTGCCTTCATGATATAAATGTGTATTGTATAAAATTTTATTTTCTGCATGAAGCTCGTTGTAGTATTTTTTTAAGTTAGAAATAATTTCATCATCAGAAACAACAAACATGGATTGGTGCAATGCCTGCAGAACATCTTTTCGATTTGGTTCCCTGTTTGACAAAAGCTCAGATGAAATTTCTTTTAATTCAATTTCCTGTTCTGGTGATGCTCCTGAAATTTCATTTATCAAATTCGCAGCTTTACTCACTTGATCTTTAACAGGCTTCTGATATTTTTCCCATGCTGCTATTTTACTTTGTCTGATAAATTCTTTTGCCGCTGCTTCAATTTCATCCAAGTCGTCTTCACCCGCAAGTGCATTATCGATAATCCATTCACGCATCATTTTTATGTTATCCCATTTTCTTTCCCATTCAAGCCTTTCCGGTGATTTATAACGCTCATGGCTACCCGAAGTTGAATGACCCTGTGGCTGTGTCACTTCTTCAACATGGAACAATGCGGGAATATGAGTTGTCCTTATTTTTTGTATGGCAGCTTCAAATGTTTCGCACATGCCCGCATAATCCCAGCCTTTCACTTTATAAATGTCAATGCCATTCGAATCATTCGTTTTCTGAAATCCCTTCAGCACCTCAGAAATAGAACCTTTTGTTGTCTGAAATTTTCTTGGCACAGAAATGCCATATCCATCATCCCAAACAAAAATAGCTAATGGAATTTGTAGCACTCCGGCAGCATTCACAGTTTCCCAAAATTGTCCTTCGCTGGTAGATGCATCGCCGATGGTGCAGAAACAAACTTCATTTCCATTGTTTGATAAATGCTCAAACTGCTTCAGCACATCCACTTCTCTAAATGCTTTGGAAGCATACGCCAGCCCCAATGCCCGTGGCATTTGTGAAGCTGTTGGTGCAAGGCCTGCTGTGAAATTTTTTTTATCGACTAGATTTAAGAATTCTCCGTCTGCATTGATAAAAGGAGTCGCGAAATGAGCGTTCATTTGTCGCCCCGAACTATGGGGATCATTACTTGAATCCGGATCGGCGTATAACTGCGAAAAAAATTCTTCAACAGTGGCAACGCCCGTCGCAAAGGCAAGTGTTTGGTCACGATAATAACCTGCATAGAAATCGCCCGGTTTAAAAAATTTTGCAAGCGCCACCTGCGGCACTTCCTTTCCATCCCCAAAAATGCCGAATTTGGCCTTGCCTGTGAGCACTTCTTTTCTTCCCAAAAGGCTTACTTCCCGACTTTCGAAAGCCATTCTATAATCATTCAGCACCTCATTCCTGAAATTATTGAACGACAGTTTTTCGTGAGCCATTATTTCTTCGGGAGAAAGATTTTCCATAAAACAAAAATAGGATTATCTGAATAACAACAACCCGCCATGGCGTTGATTGTTAAAAAATAATGGCCTTGCAAAATTTATTGGCAAAACTGGCGTTTCTTTGTAGCTTTATACCACTTTAATTTTGTCCCATTAATGAAAAAGCTTTCAATTTTTGTCTTTACGATCGCTTTCGGATTTGCAGCAAATGCGCAAAGCCCAAATGCAGCAGTCCCAACTGTTTCCAATGCGCCAAAGCCTGCTGATATTTTGATTCTTAAAGAAACAGCGCATGATTTTGGGAAGATACCGCAGGGCAGGCCAGCCACCTATGTTTTTGAAATTACAAATACAAGTACCGAACCATTGAGACTTGAAAATGTTCAAGCTTCATGCGGTTGCACAACCCCAGAATGGAGCAAAGAACCAATTGCCCCTGGGGCTAATGCCGTTATCAAAGTTGGCTATAATGCTTATGCCGAAGGCCATTTCAACAAAACAGTTACTATTTTTTATAAAGACCATCAAACAAAATCATTAACCATTTCAGGTGAGGTTTATAAAACACCAGCGACCTCCGCCCCAGAAAATTCTTCCGTTCAATTATTAAAACAAACAAATCAATAAGCAATGAAAAAAGCATTTTTATTCCTAAGCGCACTGGCTCTATCGGTAACTATTTTCGCTCAGCAGAAAAAGGCCGAGGAAGTGGTAAAGTTCAAAGAATTGACATGGGACTTTGGCAAGATAAAACAGGGCGTTCCTGCCACACATAATTTTGCATTTGCAAATATCAGCGATGCTCCAGTTGTAATTGAATCGGCAATCCCATCTTGCGGTTGCACAACTCCCGTAAAGCCAGAAGCGCCGATAGCAAAAGGCCAAAGCGATAAAATCATCGCAGGCTTCAATGCAGCAGCAGCAGGGCCTTTTAATAAGACCATCACGGTAAAAGTTGCAGGAATTGATTTACCAGTGCAACTTAAAATAGTAGGCGAGGTTTTAACTGCCGATGCTTACACAAAATACCAGGCAGATAAAGATCAACAACCAAAGCCAGCAAAATCTGGCAATTAATAATAGTTCACTTTTCAGTCAACTTCAGAATCTCCGGGGCTTTCGCTTTGGGGATTTTTTTTGGGGTTACAGATAGGTACGGGATATAAGATTCTGGATACGAGATGGGGACACAGGATATGAAAAAGCAGAACGTCGGAAAGAAATCTATCTAATTTCAATCTCGAATTCTGAATCCCGAATCTTATATCTCCTATCCTGTATCTCGTATCTCGTAACTTCTACCCCACATCCTGAATATTATATCTCGCAGCTCCTATCCCACTTCCCGAATCTCGCATTTTATATCTCGTATCCCGCATATTTCATTCCCCGCTATTCCCGTATTTTTGCCCCATGCTAAACATCAGTCATCGTGGGCAGGAAATGCCTGCATCACCCATTAGAAAATTAGTTCCTTATGCTGAAGCAGCTAAGAAAAGAGGCATCACAGTTTATCATTTGAATATTGGTCAGCCTGATATTGAAACGCCTAAGCAAGCACTCGACGCTGTAAGAAATTTTGATTTCAAGGTGCTTGAATATAGTCATAGTGCAGGCAATGAAAGCTATCGGAAAAAGCTGGTTCAGTATTATAAAAAAGTTGGGATTGATATCGATTATTCTCAGATAATTATTACGACTGGTGGATCGGAAGCTATCTTATTTGGCTTTATGAGCTGCTTGGACGCAGGTGACGAAGTGATTATACCAGAGCCTTTTTATGCAAATTATAATGGATTTGCCGTTGCTGCCGATGTAGTGGTAAAACCCATCACGTCATACATAGAAAATGGTTTTGCATTGCCGCCGATAGAAGAATTTGAAAAAGCTATCACGCCAAAGACAAAGGCAATCGTAATCTGCAACCCGAATAACCCAACCGGCTATTTATATAGCAAAGAAGAAATGGAAGTGTTAAAGAATATCATTAAAAAACATGACCTATATCTTTTTTCGGATGAGGCTTACCGTGAGTTTTGTTATGATGGCGAACATTTCAGTGCCATGAATTTAGAAGGAGTTGAAGACAACGTGATATTAATGGACACTATTTCGAAACGCTACAGCGCTTGTGGTGGTCGAATTGGCGCACTTATTACAAGGAACAAATCTGTTTACGATACGGCTATGAAATTTGCGCAAGCCAGGTTAAGCCCCCCTTCATTTGCACAAATACTTGGTGAAGCTGCAGTGGATTTGCCTGATGACTATTTTAATGAAACGAAAGCCGAATATTTAAAACGAAGGGATATTTTGGTAAACAGGCTAAATAAAATGCCTGGCGTTTTTTGCCCTAATCCCGGCGGCGCGTTTTATGCCATCGCAAAATTGCCAATAGATGATTCTGATAAATTTGTCCAATGGCTGCTGGAGTCTTTTTCTTACAACAATGAAACAGTGATGCTTGCGCCTGCAACTGGTTTTTACGGAACAAAGGGTTTAGGAAAAAATGAAGTTAGATTAGCTTATGTATTAAATTCCAATTCTTTGAATAAAGCGATGGACTGTTTAGAAAAGGCGCTCGAAACCTACCCAGGAAGAGTACTTTAATTGAAGCCACGAAGAAGTAACAAATATTTAAAATTACAATATAATTATTTATAATATTTTTCGTTAAATTGCATAGCAAACAATAAAATACTATAGCATTAAAATAATTTATAA
>CAIYPC010000446.1 GCA_903927975.1 uncultured Bacteroidota bacterium
ATCCATATATCCTGCATCTTTGTTCCCGCTAACATTACATCATCTGCAAAGATTTTCTTACGAGGATTACCAGTAGATGACCATTCAATCAATCCGTCTTTATCTAATTGATCTAAAACTTTACGAGCATATCTCCAATGCCGTCCTACTGGGGGTAATTTCCCTTTCCATTCTTTTCCTGTATCTCCGTTAGCAGTTTCGCCCGGTGCGTGTAATGGAGTTGTAGTATATCTTCTACCTTTTTTATCAACCAAACTAAAACGCTTATCGTTTTCTGAAATGTTTATTACTTGTCTCGGATCGTTCCATACATAGTTATTTGTTTTGGAATAGAAAAGTATCATGTCCTTAACATTGCCATATCCTTTACGACCGAAATTTTTTGGATTGCATTTTATACGGGTAATGTCATTAATGAAATTCTTATCTCCAAATATCTTATCCATTAACACCTTTACATAATGCCCCATCTTGCTATCTATGTGAAGATAAATACTGCCATCATCTGCTAACAAATCTCTCATTAATGATAACCTACCCGACAAGAATTTTAAGTAATCTTCGCCCGTTAAATGATCGTTATAGGCGACCTTGCCACCATTCATTCTGCTGATAGTAGAAAACCTATCATCGCTAAATGTAAAATCCTGTTTAGTACCGTATGGGGGGTCTATATAAATCAATCTTACTTTACCAGCAATATCATTATCTTTTGATAAAGCTAATAACGAATCGAAATTATCCCCGTATGCTAAGATATTTTTCATATTACTTAGAAATTAAATCTTTGTAAGATAATTTTGTTGAGTTGATTAAAGAGTAATCAAACTTTTCGTTGGTTGTTGCGTTGCGAGCGTTAAATCTAAAAGCAAATTCGTCACAGTATTTATCTAAATGTTTAGGGCTAACCTGATGGTAAATTCCATATATGCCACGCTTTAATAAAGACCAAAAATTTTCTACGTTGTTAGTTGTAAAGCCTCCACGAACATACTCATTTTCTTTGTGATTTATTACAACGTGGTTAAAGTTTTCTGAAAGGTTACTATAACCCAACCATTCATCCGTAACAATTATTGAACCGTCTTGCATCATTTCGTTTATAATTGGCTTTAATGTTGATGCTTTTGTGTCCTTAACTACTCTTGTATGAATATCACCACCAATATGCTTCATACCAAATACAGGTGTTTTATCTTTTACGCTTCTACCTTGTGATAAGGGTACTTTTTTATCTGCGTGCCTGTTTTTATTCTTACCGCCTACAAAAGTTTCATCACAAGAAACAGCACCATCTATTTTACCCGTTCTTTTCTTCGGCGCAAATGCTTTACGAATCCTACTTAACATGAACCATGCACTTTTTTGGGTAATCCCTAAATCACTTGCCAACTGATGTGAACTAACTCCTTTTTTATGCAACGAGAAAATATAGATTGCAATAAACCATTTACGTAAAGGAATATGCGAACCTTCAAACATGGTGTTTAATGTTACCGTAAATCTTTCCCTGCAATGTCTGCATTTATACATACCCTTAAATTCGCCCTTAACGTTCAATTTCATAGCCTTTGCATCCACAGTACCACAATGGGCGCAGGTAGGTATTCCGTTCCATAATTTCTCCTCCAAATACTCCCTGCAAGCCTTATCATCTGGCAGCGCAGCCAACATATCAATGAACGAATTAAGCGGTAATTTTGGTGCTTTTTGTTTCATATCTTTAACCTTTATAAGTCAAAGATAAATCAAATAATTGGTACAACCAAATATATCATTGCCCAAATTATAATGATGATTTACAGATGAATACTATTCTGGCATTTTATTCGCAGATTTGCTGACAAATGACTGCAACATGAAAAAATCTGCTTTAATGCTTTTACTGATTTTTGTTTTCGTTTCGTCAAGATCTTTCGCGCAGCGCGATGTTCTTCCCATGCTGCGCGATTCTTTGTATTCAGAAATACTTAAAGAAGAAAGAGGCTTCGACATTGTGTTGCCTGCGAAATATGATCCGCAAAGTCCGGAGAAATATGAAATGATATACGTGATGGATGCAGAATGGAGCACCAGGATCACTTCAAATATCTACGAATTTTTATCAATCGATTTCATGCCCCAGAGCATTATAGTGGGTGTTAACAACACACCATCGGGCAAAGAAAATATGCGCAGCAGAGATTTTACGCCAACGAAAGTTGATGGCAATCCAAATACTGGTGGTGCTGATCTTTTTTTGTCTTTCATTAAAAACGAGTTGATCCCTTACATCAAAAAAAAATATAAAAGCAGTGGCGTGAACACTTATTGTGGAAGTTCATTGGGCGGTTTGTTCGGGATGTATGGAATGATAAAAGAACCGAAGCTCTTTAGTTCATGGCTGCTTGCTGATCCTTCTTTTTGGTGGGACAATGGCTTTATGAAAAAACTTGCTGCCGAACATTTGAGCGACTTGCAGGGAATACCGCTCACGCTTTTAATAACAGGCAGAGAAGGCGAGGCTTTTATAGGTATGGGAACTGCTGACATGGATTCAATACTTAAATCAAAAGCACCCTCTTCTCTTCATTGGAAGGTGAATAAATATTCTGGCGAAACACATAATGCAATGATCTTTCGCACTGTTTATGATGGATTGAAATTTACTTATGAGGGTTATTTGAAAGAAGATCTGGAATTTCATCCGATGAATGGTATCATCGTGAAAGATAAACCCTTCAACATTCTTTTTGTAGATGACAATTACAAATCGATCCACTACACAACAGATGGCACACAACCAACCGCAGCATCTGCTCCTGCAGCTCCTAAAGTGAGTGTCGTAAACGCTACTACTTTAACAGCTCGCTCCATTTGCAACAGAGAGCGATACGATAAAACAGCAACTGGGCATTTTACAATGGGAACGACGCTGCCTGCTACTACGAAAAATAAAAATGCAACAGCAGGTGGACTACATTATGATTACTATGAAGGCAGTTGGGACAGCTTGCCTGACTTTAAAAAGCTCAAGCCCATTCAATCGGGAAAAACAAGCAAAGATTTTGATTTGGCAAAACTTCCGAAGCAACATGATTTTGCATGTGTGCAGGAAGGGCAACTCGAAACACAAACTGATGGATACTATTTATTCGGTATTCAATGCGACGGGGCTACAAGATTATATATTGGCGGGAAGTTGGTGATTGATTATGGCATTAACCATCCGGCTGATAAATTCCAATCTTTTTTGCTGCCACTCGCGAAAGGCTTTTATCCAATACGGTTGGAATATTTGCAGAAGAAAGGAAACCCTTCGCTAAATATGGTGTACCTCAAACCGGGTGATCAAAACCCATCGGGGATAGGGCTGGAGGTGGAGTATAGTAAGTGATCTGAATTGCAGAGTGGTGATTTTTATTTTTCTCTATTCTGCGTAATCTTTTAATCTTTTTAATCTGCGATTCAGACAGCAATTGTCAGAATCGCAGATTTTGGGGATTAAGGGATTGCGCAGAGGAGATACATGATTTGTGATCTGAACTGTATGAATTATTTAGTTTGCACTCTCTGAGAAATCTTTTAATCTTTTTA
>CAIYPC010000447.1 GCA_903927975.1 uncultured Bacteroidota bacterium
AGATTGGACTCTTTTACTTTATCTCTATACCTATTTGGTTAAAATTGATAGTAGGTGTTATGATCTTCGATTTTGCCATTTACTGTTTTCATCGTACTGCACATCGAGTACCCGTATTATGGCGTTTTCACAGAGTACATCATAGCGATAGTAGAATGGATGCTTCCTCAAACATGAGGGTTCATCCCATTGAAATGGTTTTTTTCTTCGGTTCTTCAGGCATTATAGCAGCTGCAATATTTGGATTGGACGCATTGTCCCTTCAGGTCTATTATTTTGTAATTACTCCATGGGTATTTCTGGAACATTCAAATTTAAAATACCCGGGCTGGGTTGATAAGACTTTTGGGCTGATTTTTTATACTCCAAATTTCCACAAAGTTCACCATGACCGGGATCAATTTTATACTGACTCCAACTATGCCGATATTTTTGTTTTATGGGATAGATTATTCGGCACATTTAAATATAAGCCCCCCGACGAAGTACAACTCGGATTAAAAGAATTTGAAGACGATAAAAAACAATCCTTCTGGTATTTGATGATATTGCCTTTTTTAAATGTCAAAAGAACTTCATCAGATGAGTTAAATAATTCAGTAATGGAGTCTAATCAAAATGAGAATATTTAAATTACTGTTGGCAAAAAACGAACGCACAACATGGGATTTGCCGTTATGCTGGCAGACGAATAAATCCTCATTTTTTGTTTGCTATTTTAGTTCACATGCATGTCTCCGCCATTTGTTCTAGCGATATCAGAGAGCATCCGGGGGACTCGTCGTCATTTAGTTCTGGTATTTTTTGATGAGAGTTAAAACATGCACATATTTTTTATTTGGGTGTCACTTTAAACAGACCAAACAATACAATGGGATTAGACATTCATATTGTAACAGATAATTACGGTGAAATTTGTTCTGCGGACTATTATGACGAAAAGAATGACTACTTCAACAAGCACAGTTTGAGTAGGACTTTTTGCAATTTAATGTGCAGACAAAATGTAATTAGCCACGAGCCTGAACTTCAACAAATTGGAAAGATAATCAATATAGACCTTTCGCCATTATATGAGATGGAACGTTATCCAGAACAAGAGAGTATGGAATTCTTTCTTGGAAATGCTGAATCAGAAGAAGAACGGCAAAGTATCTTGGACAAAGCAGAAGCCGACAAAGAAAAACTCAAAGGAAATATTGACATCGTAAAACAAACAATTGATAACCTGATAGCAAAACTAAATTCAATTCCTAATCTTCCAAGTTTATTGATCCCAACCGACTTTGACACACTTAACAATCAATCGTATTTTTCAGATTTTCAATTGGATAAAGGGAAAGGTTATATTGACAATAATTTCGGACAAGACATACGGAATTTTAGTCGCTTTTTAGAATATGCAAAAAGTAAAGGGACTTCTACCGTTTGGTTTAACTACGGGTGAAAAAAGCAAACACAGAACAGACGGTTCAGCAATATTTAGTTCTCATTCTCAGGCGTGTCTCCGCCATTTGTTCAGGCGTTCTCCGAGAGCAGCCGCGGGACTCGCCGTCATTTAGTGCTGATATTTTCTTCTATCGGTTGCTGTCTCACCAACCAAAATTGAATAATCGTTATTTTAGCATCGATTATACTTCGTTTATGAATAAAGCTATCATTCTTCTTCTGTCGGTTTTCATTTCAACTATTTCATTTTGTCAAAAAATTGAAACGGTTTATTTAGATAAAAAAGACAGTACGGCAAACATGTACATTGCGGTTGTTCCACAAAATGGACAAATAAATTCGTTTATGTTTTTGCTAGACGGATTTGGAAATCATTTACCGCAAGACGTTTTAGTTCAAACAGACTTACCTAAATACGCAGCACAACAAAATGTTTTAACGATCATACCAATATTGAAAACCGGGGCTTTGTACTTCGGTAGTGACACGGCATCGCAGCAATCACTAAAAGAGTTAATAGAATTGGTTGCTGCAAAATATAAGCTACAAGGGAAAGACTTTTATATTGGTGGATTTTCAATTGGTGGGACTTGTGTGGTTAAATATTCCGAACTAGCTGTTCAAAAAAATTATCCGATAAAACCCAAAGCCGTTTTTGCAGTTGACCCGCCGCTTGATTGGGAAAGAGATTACAACGCTGCCAAAAGAGTTGTGAGACTTTCTGATCCTGATAAAGTAAATGGCGAGGTTACATATATAATAGACAGGATCAAAAAAGAAATGGGCGGCACACCTGAAACTGCATTAGAAAATTTTTACAATAATTCACCTTATTCTTATTCTGACAGCACACAAAGGGCAATAAAAGCACTGATCAAAACGCCAATCATGATAATATCTGAGCCTGATATTCAATGGTGGCTTAGTCAAAGGGGTTATGATTATTCTTATATAAATATCATCGACCAAGCGGCTATGATAAACGAACTGCAACGATTGGGGAATACGAAAGCCGTTTTAGTTACAACAACGGGTAAAGGATATAGAAAGCCAGGCAATAATAGACATCCACATTCATGGAGCATTGTTGATCCAACGGAATTAATAAAATGGCTATCGTCACAATAATTTCTTCTATCAGCTACTGTTCTCAACAACCGAAATTGAATTATCGTTATTTATCAATGACGTTTCCTTTTTTATCAGAAGTGATTACCCAACGAAAGGCGTTAATGATTAATTTATTTTGAGTGGCATCAGAAAATATATGCGGACCGTGACCCATGTTTAAATATATCATGCGATAATCAGTGTTCGTCCATACCACAGGCATGTCGCCGTCTGCAATGATATGCTTAATGCCCATCGGGAAATTTTCGGGCGATAAACTCAGCAGCACTTTTACTTTTTTATTTTCACGCGGGCTTGGCTTCCATTGATACCACTCGCCGACAGGCGAAATAAAAGTTGTGGGAATTGCTTTTGTAACAGCATGCGAAGTGTCATCAACAGTAAGTTTTGCAGGCAATGGTGGCCAGTTATTATTATAGAAAACAGCCCCTAAAAAATTTACAAACCACGACCATTTGGTTGTTTTGTCATTATATCCTGCAACATGAAAACCAAGCCAGCCGCCGCCATTGTCCATATATTTTTCGAAGGCTGCACGTTCTGTGTCATTGTGCGGAAAATCGTTTATCCAAATCAGCAATTGGTAATCCTTTATTTTTTCATCATTCAGATCTGTCATGTTGCTTGTTGTGTCAAACACAAAACCATTGCCCACAGTAAGTTCTTTAAAAAACTGTATGGCATCATTCGCAAAATCCACATGCGCCTTCTCAACTTTTGTACTGTAAAAAGCCAGCACTTTAAATCTTGGATATGATTGCGCGTTCGCTGTTGAACTTAACAACAGCATTGCGGACAAGCAGTAATAAAATATCGTTTGTTTCATTGGTGAAAGTTATTTAGATGAAAATAAGCTTTCAGAAAATACTACGATGCTTATAATGCAAATATTTGTTCTCGGGAGAGTTTTTTCACTCTTCGTAGCTCATGTATTATTTTGAGTGGGAAGAGGTAAGTGGGAAGTGATAGGTAGTGAGTAGTGAATGGTCAATTGTCAGTAGATTATTATAATTCAGAATTCACTACTCACCACTGACAACTCACTACTTATCGCTTACAACTTATCACTCGTTCTTTGCCTTACTCACTGATACTATACACTTTCTTAGCCGTCGAGATCATAAAATCAAGCGATCTTCTTCCTGCTCCTTCAATTAATATGAAAAGACAGGTTAGTATTTGTGCATAGTCAGAACGTATCTCATGCAGCACAGCCCAGATGCCCATCTTTGGCGGCGCAGGTGGCAATGGCAAAGGGCTTGTACCAAAATACAAATCAATTTTTGTGCTGAGCACTGCCACTATCATCTGTATGATAAAATAGAAAGCAGTAATCCTTGTGAACAGACCAAAGATCAATAACAGTCCACCGATAATTTCTCCCACTGCTATAAAATGTGCGGTTGTTTCAGGAAAAGCAAAACCTAATTTCGTAAATCGTCCCACGCCTTGATTTACGTAAACAAATTTTAAAATACCTTCCCAAAAGAAAACGCTTCCCGCCATCAGACGAAGAATTAGGATTGTAGATTGCCCGGTTACGGGCGGGTTCAGAAACCAATTGATGACTTTTTTCATTGTTGTTTGTTTTGAATAAAATGATGGTGCAAACATCGAAACTTCATTAGTGCTGTTAAAACTATTTACAGCATCCACGGCTTTTACTTGATTAAGCATTGGATTATCAAGAATTGTGCATGCATCGTGTAATAGAGTTTCCGAACATGTTTGTCTTTCTACCTTTGTAAAAATTATGAATTTTGAAAAGCAGAACATTATTATATCATTCACTTTTTTGGGCTGGCATATATCTATTGTGGGTTCTTGCCTTTCGGAGTTATTCGTTCTCTATTACCAAAACAATGACGATAGAATTTTGCTATTTAATTTTCATTACAGCAGATTTTTATGCGATTAATAATTTCGTTGTCCCGCAGCTTTTCTTAAAAAATAAATATGTTCTCTTTGTTTTAGCAATAATAATAATCGTTGCACTTTCAGCATGGCTCAGGGCTATGGTGGCCATGCAAATGAACCTTCACTTTTTTCATGTTAGCTCAATCGTTGACTTTCGCACGCTGTATTTAAATTCATTGATCAATATTTCATTATGGGTGCTGCTTGTTACAATCGGGAAAATGGTAATTGATAGAAGGCAAACCCAACAGCAATTAGAACTGTTGGAAAAAGAAAGAGTAAAAAACGAATTGGATTATTTAAAAGCACAGATCAACCCACATGCTCTTTTTAATTCACTGAATACTATTTATGGTCATATTGATAAAAGCAATCAGGTTGCCAGAAATATCCTGTTGCAGTTTTCTGAATTATTAAGGTATCAATTATACGACTGTGGTGCTGAAAAAGTGAGCTTAGAAAAAGAAATAGGCTATATAGAAAACTATGTAGCTTTTCAACGTTTTAGAAAAGATGGAAAATTAATTGTGACCACTGAAATTGAAAATATCAAAACAGGACTAACGATTGCTCCACTTATGTTGGTTGTTCTTATAGAGAATGCTTTCAAATTTGTTAGTAATTTTTCTGAGAAAGAAAATAAGATTATGCTGAAAATATTTTTAAAGGATACTGTTTTACATTGCTCCGTTGCCAATACAAAAGAGTTGCAACAAAATACCGTGAATGGAAATGCGGGGGGAATAGGAATCGCTAATTTAAAGAGGCGATTGGAGTTATTATATCCTAACCAATATGAACTTATCATAAATAATGAAAATGAAATTTACGAAACCAAATTAATGATACACTTATCATGAAACTAAAATGTGTGATAATAGACGATGAGCCAATTGCAAGAAAAATATTGCAGGAATATGTTGAAGAAATAGATTATTTAGAATTGGTAGGTCAAGCTGAAAACCCATTGAAGGCAATGGCATTGCTGAATGACAATGAAGTTGAAATTATTTTCTTAGACATCAATATGCCCAAAATAAATGGCATAGATTTTCTAAAAAGTTCCAAAACAAATGCATGTGTTGTTATGACTACTGCCTATGCTGAACATGCCGTAGAAGCTTACGGATTAGATGTTTTAGATTATTTGGTAAAGCCAATTGCTTTTGACCGGTTTTTAAAAGCGTGTAACAAAGCAAAAGAAATAAGGGAGCTTAAAAATATAACGCATGCTCAACAAACCAAAGTCAATGATCATTTTTTTATTAAATGTGACAACCAAATTGAGAAAGTTTTTTATAATGATTTGCTTTATGCCGAAGCAATGTTGAATTATGTAATGCTTTATACAAATTCAAAAAAGATGATGGTGTATGTCACCATCAAAAGTTTAGAAGAACAATTGCCATCAGACATTTTTATTAAAGTACACAAATCATTTATTGTGAACATAAACAAGGTGAAAAGTATTGAAGGCAATATTTTGGACATCGGTAATGAAAAGATTACAATCAGTCAGAGCTTGAGAGAAAAAGTGATAGCAGAGATTGTGAAAGACAAAATAATAAAACGGTGAGGGGGTAAATCATCTTTAGTGTGAGGGTTCACTTACACATCCTCTTCTTAACAATTCATTGTCTATTCAATATTGAATAGATTTACAAGATAATATGATAGAATTATTTTTAGCAAATGCACCTCAACAAATTCTTGATGACTTAAAGTTAAGAATCAGGAACACCCGTTGGACTGATGAGATAACTGGCTCAGGATGGAGCTATGGTGCTAATCTTTCTTACATAAAAGAATTGGCAGACTATTGGCTCAATATTTTTAATTGGAGACAGGTAGAAGCAGAAATAAATTCATTCCCCAATTTTATTGCAGACATTGACGGTCATAAAATTCACTTTCTCCACATTAAAGGAAAGGGAAAGAAATCTATACCGTTGATCATTACCCACGGGTGGCCGGGCTCCTTTATTGAAATGATGAAACTTATTCCTCTGCTAACGAACGATACGGAATTTTCTTTTGATCTGGTTATCCCTTCTGTTATAGGTTTTGGCTTTTCCGAAATAATTACACAGCAAGGTTGCAATAGTGCCTTTGTTGCTGATCTATGGAATAAATTAATGAATGAATTGGGATACGAAAAATATGGCGCACAGGGTGGCGATATTGGTGCTGGTATCAGCACATGGTTATCATTGAATAATCCTGAAAATGTGATAGGCTTACATCTCAATTATATTCCTGGTTCGTATAAGCCATTTCTTAAAAAAGACGAACAGCTATCAGAGGAGCTGAAAGAATTTCAACAATATGTAAGTAAGTGGTCGGCAGAAGAAGGAGCATATTCGAAACAGCAAAGTTCAAAACCAATTACGCTGGCTTTTGGTTTGAATGATTCGCCGGTTGGATTATGTGCGTGGATAGTAGAAAAATTTAATGGCTGGAGTGATAACAAAGGTCAAATTGAAAATGTATTTACAAAAGACGAATTACTTGCCAATGTTACGTTATACTGGATTACACAAACTATTCATTCATCCATTCGTATTTATAATGAAAATAGTGAACGTCCTTTAATATTTGGAGAAAAAGATTTTGTGAAACTGCCTGTTGCATTTGCAAAATTCCCAAAGGAATTGCCCACACCTCCACGTTCTTATATTGAAAAAGGTTTCAACATTCAACGCTGGACAGAGATGCCGGCAGGCGGACATTTTGCGGCTATGGAACAACCCGGTTTATTGGCAAAAGATATCAGCAACTTTTTTAAGGGGCTTGATTAGAATTTTACTCAGTTGTTCCCTAAACTTTAGATGCAATTTTCGATTAGTAAATATCATCTCCTTTCAAATACCTTTGGCATAGCTCCAATCAAAACATACTCGAATGAAAAAACTACTTATTGCAAACTTCTTTCTTCTTGTTTCTTATTTCAGCATTGCACAAACAAAAAACGATACGCTGTGGCATCATAAAAAATGCGCAGTGGTGTTAACGTATGATGATGCTATTCCACAACATTTAGATAATGCAATTCCAGTTTTAGATTCGTTGCAATTGAAAGCAACATTCTATTTGACCGCTTACTCTGCGAAAGACAGAATCAACGAATGGAGAAAAGTAGCATTCAAAGGTTATGAATTGGGCAATCATACTCTGTACCATCCATGCGTGGGCGGCAAGGGAAGAGAGTGGGTGAGACCTGAGAATGACCTTAATAATTACACTGTTCAACGAATGGTTGACGAAATAAAAATGACGAATGGGTTTCTTGAAGCATTAGATGGAAAAAAGAAAAGAACATTCGCATTTACTTGTGGCGATATGAAAGTTCATGACACCTCTTTTATGTTCTTATTAAAAAATGATTTTGTCGCAGCAAGAGCTGTTCGCAATGAAATGCACACTATTGGTCAAATTGATTTATACAATACTGATTGCTATGTTGTGAATGGCGAAAGTGCGGAACAAATGGAACAATGGGTTAAGCAAGCAATGGCTACAAACTCCTTGCTCGTCATTTTATTTCATGGTGTTGGTGGTGGAAATTTTTTGAATGTTTCTTTGCCAGCACACCGTGAATTTTTATCCTACCTGAAACAAAATGAAAAAGATATTTGGATCGCACCAATGATTGATGTGGCGGAATATATTAGAGGGTATCAGTCTCAGAGGAAGTGAGAATTAGTAATTGATAATTAATAATGGAATACAAATAGAATTATCTTGTTAATCATTTAATCTTATTAATCTGCGATTGAGACATTTCTGAGTCATTGTAATGTCAATGAGATTGGTAAACAAATTTATAAAGTGCTGCGAATTTTAAAAAGCTAAAATGAAAGAAAAAATATTGCGGAGCCAGCAATGGTTTGGGAAAAAAGGAAAAGATGGATTTATATATAGGGCGTGGATGAAAAACCAGGGAATCCCTGCTGATGAATTTCAAAACAAACCAGTCATTGGCATTTGCAACACATGGTCGGAGCTTACTCCCTGCAATGCACATTTCAGGGAATTAGCTGAGTCGGTAAAAAGAGGCATCATTGAAGCTGGTGGCTTGCCTCTTGAATTTCCAGTAATGTCTTTAGGAGAAACGTTGATCAAACCAACAGCGATGCTCTATCGAAATCTCGTGAGCATGGATGTGGAAGAATCAATAAGAGCAAATCCTTTGGATGGCGTGGTGCTGATGTGTGGTTGCGATAAAACGACGCCTGCGTTGGTGATGGGCGCATGCAGTGTGGATCTGCCTGCTATTGTTATTTCAGGGGGCGCGATGCTCACCGGGAAATATGAAGGGCGAGATATCGGTACTAGTGATATATGGCGCTTCTCTGAAAACATTCGCTCAGGACTAATGACTGAGGATGAATTGAACGTTGCAGAAGCTGCCATGTGCCGCAGTCGTGGACATTGCGCGGTAATGGGCACGGCATCTTCAATGGCTTGCATGGTTGAATCATTGGGGATTTCTTTGCCAGGAAATGCAGCCATACCTGCGGCAGACTCAAACAGAAAAGTGCTTGCTCAACTAACGGGCAGGCGTATTGTAGAAATGGTAAAAGAAAACGTAACCTTTTCATCCATCCTCACAAGGCAAGCATTTGAAAATGCAATAAAAGTAAATGCTGCAGTTGGAGGCTCTACAAATTTTGTGATTCATCTTCTTGCCATTGCAGGAAGAGTCGGCGTTCCGTTAACGCTGGATGATTTTGATAAATATTCTAACGGCATTCCTTTGGTCGCAAACCTTCAGCCATCAGGTAAATATTTTATGGAAGATCTTTATTATGCAGGAGGCATTCCTGCCGTGATGAAAGAAATAATGAAATCGCTGAATACCGAATGCATTACAGCAAATGGCAAAACGATTCTCGACAATATTAAGGATGCAAAAAACTGGAACAAGGAAGTGATCGCAGAAGTGGCAGCGCCATTTAATAAAAGCTCTGGCATCGTTGTGCTCAAAGGAAATCTTTGTGAGAACGGAAGTATTATAAAACCATCTGCAGCTAGCCAGAAATTGATGAAGCACAAAGGCAAAGCTGTTGTGTTTGAAAATATAGAAGATTATAAAGCACGCATAAATGATCCTTTGCTTGATGTAGATGAGAACAGTGTATTGGTTTTAAAAAATGTGGGACCAAAAGGTTATCCCGGCATGCCTGAGGTTGGCAACATGGGGCTACCTACAAAATTACTGTTGAAGGGAGTGACAGACATGGTTCGCATTTCTGATGGAAGAATGAGCGGAACAGGTTTTGGTACGGTTGTACTTCATGTTTCGCCCGAGGCAGCAGAGAATGGAAATTTTGCTGTCGTTGAAAATGGAGATATGATTGAGCTTGATGTGGAGAAAAAATTGTTGAATGTTGTTGTTGATCAGGCGGAATTAGACAGAAGAAAAAGCGTTCTTAAACCTTTCGAAAATTCTTTTAAAAGAGGTTATGCTTATTTGTTTGTGCAGCATGTGGAACAAGCAAATGTTGGTGTCGATTTTGATTTTTTGAAAGGAGGTTCAGGCAGTGAAGTTTCAAGAGACTCTCATTAGTGGGATTAATTTTTTTTAGTAAAGCATTAAAATAATAATATTGAACTTATCATCCCTCGCTAAATTAATAACAATGAAAAAAGCAGCAATTTATCTACTTGCAATTTTAAATGTTTCTGCAATGCTGTCATGTAATAATAGCTCGGGCGGAAATGCAGAAACAACTGATTCTTCCGCCATAAAAGCAGCAGAATGGAAAATAGGAGTGGGCTTGTATTCATTTAATCAACATTCATTTTCAACGGCTCTTGCGCAGACAGATAGTGTTGGGGTGAAGTATGTGGAAGGGTTTTCTTTTTATGATAAAATGGGTCATGAATTTAAGGATAGCGCGATGGGGCATGTTGATAAAGATGGGGTAATGCTGATGAAAAAAATGCTTGCAGAAAAAGGTTTGATCATGAAATCAATGTACGTGTCTGATGCTAAGACTGTGGATGAATGGAAAAGATATTTTGATCTTGGTGCTGCATTGGGTCTAGAATATCTCGTGTGCGAACCCGCAAAAGATCAATGGGATTTGGTTGATAGTCTTGCTGGGTTATTTAATATTAAGATAGCGATACATGAACATGCGAAAGGGCTGAGCGAATATTGGCATCCTGATTCTGTATTAGCTGCAATAAAGGGACATAAAAATATTGGCGCATGTGCAGATCTCGGGCATTGGGCAAGAAGTGGTCTGAACGATGTTGAGTGTCTTAAAAAATTGGAAGGTCATATTATAGGTATTCATCTTAAAGATGTTGATTCGTTGGGTAACCGAAATGCCAATGATGTGACAGTAGGCAAGGGCGTTATTGATTATCCCGCTGTTGTTAAAGAATTGAAAAGACAAAAGTTCAATGGTTTTATAGAAGTTGAATGCGAACATGGAGCCAGCAATAATGTGGCAGATATTAAAGAAGGGATAAAATATATAAACGAACTTGCTGCGAAAAATTGAAATGAATAATTGTTTGTTATTTCACGTCGCAACGATTGATAACTCATTTAATTAATAATGTTAGATATGCATTCGCGTTATCTATTCCATAAATAATTTCCTAATTAAACAAAGTCATTATAAAAGCCAAAATAACAGGACTTGTTTTATGAATGTATTTACGAATGAATTTCAATGCTTCTACTAAATGATTTTTTACGGTGTTGTGAGAAAGATGAAGTTCGGTTGCTATTTGCTGATGGTTCAATCCTTGATTTCTGCTTAATTGATAAACCAATTTTCTTTGGGGAGAAAGTAAGGTCAATGCTTCTTGCAACGATTTGTCGTAATCTGTGATCAAAACATGTTCCTCAATATTATTCTCTGCATGAACCATTCGTTGTTGCAATTCTTTGAGCAATTTTGAATCGTTTGCTGCTTTTCTAAAATGGTTCAATGTCTTATTTCGTGCGATTGTAAATACATAGCTATCCATGTTTTCAACTTCACCAAGCATATCGCGGCAAATCCAAAGTTTGATAAATATTTCCTGCGTTATTTCTTCCGCAACATATTGAGAGTGAGAGATGGCAAATGCGTAATTGTAAAGCCTGTCTTTGTATTTGTCAAAAAGACATTTAAAATCCTGTTCAGTAATATGGCTTTGCTTCAACGCAAACATGGCAGCAATTTTAGAATCTTAAGCAATCAGCATCATAAAAATAAAATAAATATCAATAATACATTTATTTTTATTTTAGAAAGACAATCAGGATTAATTAAAAGCTGCAAACTATATTATTCACGCATGAGTGATTATGACCTCAACAAAGAAATAGCATGATAGCCAAGAAAAAGACCGAACAGATATAGTGCCAAACCGAGCGAACGGATTACGCCATTGATTACTTTAATGTTCACACGGTGCCTGTGTTTTGAAAGAATGTACGCCAAATAAAAAAACCAGAGAACGCCGCCGACAGAGAGAAAAAAAGAATAAAGCAGACTTGACAGCACAGAAAAATAGGGTGCTTTCTCATGAGGTTTTATAGCGACGGACTGTCTGTTTTTTTCAGCCTGTGCGGAATCTAAATGGAGATATGACAAAGCCATTTTCTTAAGCGCAGAATCTTCCCCTTTTTTATTGATTGAATTAAAACTTTTGTCCACTCGTTGATCAAGACCGCCCGTGCTAAAACCTAGCGATGAGATTATTGATATCACAATAAATGAAGAGGTCAGCCATCCAAAAAAAAGAGTTGGGTTCAGAAAATTAAGAAGGAATCCGGTTAAAAAGCCATTTCCTCCTTTTGTTATTTTTGGAGATTCGCTTTTGTCTTTTATATCTTTCAGATCAATTCTTGTATTTGATATTTTATAGCCGAGAAAAAATAAAAATATCATGCCTACCAAAAGAACGTAAGGAATAGCTGGCTTTAAAAAAGAATAGAACCTCGTGAGACCAAACACGGCACAGAATACATACACAAAGTCGGCAACCGATGCGCCTATTGCTGCAAGTTTGCAATATTTCAGCTTTCCTTTCAAAGCGCTCGAGGTAATGAGTATGCTGATTGGCCCTGCAATGGGCATGGAAAAAATAAAGCCCACAACAAGTCCTGTCAACGATAATGTGATGATGCTGTTCATTTGCTCTGAGGATAAAATTGAAATGGCATAAAAAACATGCCAAAAGGATATCGACAAATTTAGCTATAAACTAATTAGCCATTAATTTGATTTTGCAGGAAATAGAGTGTAATGAGAAATTATTTTTACTGTTCTTATAAGCAAAAAACATTCACTCGAACGGTGATGAGCAACCGAGCAAGGCTTTGTATATTTCAGATTTATTATTGATTTGTAAGCTAAATTTCAAAAGCTAACGAATTGATATGACGTATCAACGAAACAGTATTTTTTAATTTCAGTTTTTTCAAAATGTTTGAGCGATGAACTTCAACGGTATTGCATGAAATGGTTAATGTTGTCGCAATCTCTTTTGATGAGAAACCTTCTTTCAATAGTTTTATGATCTGACTCTCTCTTTCCGAGAGAGAATTGATGTCAGGAATACCTTCCTGTTCATTCAAAATCTGCATGGAGAGAATATCTTTCACTTCACGACAGAGATAAATTTTACCTTTTAATACTTCGTCAATGGCTTCTCCGATTTCATTCATACAAGTGTTTTTGGTTAGATAGGCACTTGCGCCATGACGGATCATTTTTTTTGCATAAATAGGTTGAGACAAACTAGAAAACCCGACAATTTTTGAGCATGGGGAATTCTTTCTAATCGATTTCATCACATCAAATCCATTCATGGGCAGCACATTAATATCAAGAAAAATAATGTCGGGTCGGTTTTCCCTTGCCAGATCAATGGCGAGCATACCATCGCCACATTGGGCTATCACAGAGAAATTTTTTGTTTGATGAAGGAACAGGCTGATAGCTTCACGCAAAAAAACGTAGTTATCTACGATCATGAAAGTGGTTTTGTTCATTGGATGGTTCTTAGGGTGATATTGAAATCTTTCACAAAAAAAACACAAATACCATCTATAGAAAATAATGGATAATACTAAAATATAGTCGTTGTAATTACTTATGGTTGTAGATGAACTACTACAATCGGGTTCGTTGCTTTCTAGTTATTTTCTTTAGTGATTAATAGTATTAATATCTGCAATTGAATAAAAGAAAAAAAGCAAACACCATCTTTTTAAGTTTTTCGTTTTCGGTGATTGAGTATGCGAAAATTTGCGGTAATAAACCTTAACTTTCTTTTGATGGCTGGAATAGCAATTCTATTCTGGTATAATGAATGGAAATTCACGCTGCCAACTCCTGTCCCTAAAAATTACACCGCTGTTAATTTTGGAAAAAATATTTCCATCGCTAAAAAAATACCGCATCACGATAAGCCATTGTTCCTTCATTTCTTCAATCCCAAATGTCCCTGCTCAAAATTTAATATCCCATATTTTAAAGAGTTGGTAAAAAAATATAGCAATCAAGTTGATTTTCAGATAGTGCTCATGTCTGATAAGCGCTACACTGCTGAGCAGATACGAAATAAATTTGATCTTAACATTCCTGTATTGTTCGATTCTGCTATTGCCCTTGAATGTGGTGTCTATTCAACGCCACAAGCTGCTATCATTGATTCAAAAGACAATTTGTTTTACCGGGGAAACTATAATAAAAGCAGGTACTGCACAGATGGGAAAACCAAATTTGCGGAGCAGGCATTGAATAATTTATTATACAATAATCGAGTGGCAATCTATGATCGGTTAGCACTTAAAGCTTATGGTTGCGCTTTACAAAGCTGTACAAAAAATTAAAAAATTATGAATCAGAAAACACATAATGAGCAATTGCAAATAGCTGCTTTCAATCAGAACGTGAAAAAAAGATCTGATAAGCTTATGAATTATTTCCTTATCAGCTATTTTGTGATTGGGATTCTACTTGCATTTTTTTACGATACATGGTCTATTGCAATTGGTGTTGGAGGTCTTAGCCTCACTGCTTATTATTCTGTAAAAATATTGTTGCCCACTTCAAACCTTTATCAATATGTACTTAGTTTGCTGCTGGGAATTTTCATGGCCCAATATATTTATCAGATGCATGGTTTGTTTGAAATGCATTTTATTGCTTTTATCGGGAGTGCTGTTCTTATTACCTATCAAAGCTGGAAATTGCAATTACCGATATGCGTGTTTATCATTTTGCATCATGCTATTTTCGGGTATTTACAAAATATTGGTTTTGATGAAATTTATTTTACGCAACTGGATTCATTACAATTACAAACCTTCCTCATCCACATTTTCCTTGCTGGTGTCATCATTTTTATTTCGGGGCTTTGGGCTTATCAGCTAAAAAAATATAACGAAAAACAGATTAGGCAAACACTCGAAATGTCAAGACTTTCGGAAGAAGTGACAGTGCTTGAAGAGAGAAAGCGAAATGCCGAGGTGCTTGAAAAAACAAATGAGGAACTCAGGAAAATAAATATCAATCTTGATATCGCTCGCAAAGAAGCAGAGCAGGCACGACAGGATGCAGAACAAGCGAACCAAGCAAAAAGTATTTTTCTTGCAACGATGAGCCATGAAATACGAACGCCAATGAATGGCGTAATTGGCATGGCATCACTGTTGACTGAAACTGCTCTCACAGAAGAGCAAAGAATGTACACAAGAACCATAACTACCTGCGGGGAAGGTTTGCTGAATGTGATCAACGATATATTGGACTTTTCAAAAATCGAGTCTGGCAATCTTCAGCTTGAAAATGATGACTTTGATCTTCGCAGTTGCATTGAAGATGTGCTCGACATGTTTGCCACAAAGTCTGCACAATCGGGAATTGACCTTATCTACCAGATTGATGAAAATGTTCCTGGGCAAATTATCGGCGATAGTTTGCGGCTTCGTCAAATTTTGATCAATCTTGTTGGCAATGCGATCAAGTTTACCCAACATGGTGAAGTGTTTGTTGGGGTATCTCTTAAAAATTCAATGTCGGCGCAGCCATTGATGTTGGAATTCACGGTAAGGGATACCGGAATTGGAATACCTCTTAATAAAATTAATCAGCTCTTTAAAGCATTTTCTCAAGTTGATTCTTCTACTACGCGGAAATATAGTGGTACAGGGCTCGGTCTTGTGATCTCAGAGAAATTGGTGAAGATGATGGATGGAGAAATTTGGGTAACGAGCAAACCGGACGTAGGCTCCACTTTTTCTTTCACAATGAAGACTGCGGAAAGCACTAAGCCCCTTAAGAATTCCGTGAATTATAGTATGGCAGACCAGGTGGGCAAAAGAATATTGGTTGTTGATGACAATCTCACAAATAGGGCAATTTTAAAAACGCAATTGGAGCAATGGAAATTAGTGCCGGTGCTAGCTTGTTCTGGAAAGGAAGCGTTGGAAATAATAAGGAGAGAGCCTCCATTCGATCTTGTTTTAAGTGATATGCAAATGCCATACATGGATGGGGTAGCGTTGACAAAATCAATACAACAACAATTTCCTGAAATGCCGGTTATTCTTTTGAGCTCTGTGG
Source organism: uncultured Bacteroidota bacterium (assembly GCA_903927975.1). GTDB lineage: Bacteria > Bacteroidota > Bacteroidia > Chitinophagales > Chitinophagaceae > Puia. The sequence goes on from CAIYPC010000447.1 coordinate 16,080, forward strand.
GTGATGAATGCAATAAAGAAAACCCGGGTTTATTTCATGCTGCGCTGAACAAGCCTATCAAGCTGCATGTGCTTGGTAAATGTATTCTCAGCGCCCTGCAGAACCGACCAAATCTTTCCGAAAATAAAGCTTCGCAGGAAAAGCTTTCTGTAAACTTTTCTAAAGCTTATCCAATGAAAATATTGGTTGCAGAGGACAATGTTTTTAATCAGCAAGTTATATTTCACATACTTGATAAAATGGGCTATCAGCCAGATATGGCAGAAAACGGTCAGCAAACCATTGAGGCCGCACAAAAACAGCCATACGATATTATTTTAATGGACATGCAAATGCCAGAGGTAGACGGATTGGAGGCGACAAGAATCATTCGAAAAACATTGCAGCAACAGCCAATCATCATCGCGCTTACGGCAAACACCATGCAAGGCGACGAGGAAGAATGCCGCAATGCGGGAATGAATGATTACATAACAAAACCCGTGCACCTTGATGATCTTATAAGCAAACTTGAAAAGTGGGCGATGGCAAGTTGAGATTATTATTTGTGTAAGTAGAGTGGGGGCGATTTGATATCATGCTCTTTTATTTATATCAATTCAGAATACAAATGTTTCAAATCATTTCAATTCAAGTAAAATGTATCGCGCATTTTTACTGTTGCTGCTGATCCATATTTCTTTTTGTGATGGGAAAAAAGCAAAACTGCCAGTGCTGACTGCTGTTTTATTGTCTGAGGAAATAATATTAATTGCCCCTAATATGCGTATCAATAGGCGATTGCAATTCGATTTTTGAAGATGCAATTGTCTCCCTTTTGTGATATCCAATGAATAAGTATTTAAAAATTTTTGGTGCGATTGGAATTTGATGCCGGGCTGTGATAAGATTGTGCAATCGTTGCTATCAATGTGTTGGTCTATAATTTCTACAACCATAAAATGGAGAACATCTTTTCTCTGATTCCAGACTTTATGAATAACTGGCTTGTCTCTATAAGCAGCATATTTTAAATCACCAGGATTGACCTCAGAAACAACTGGCTTTTCACCTGCAATTTCTATCCCAAATATTGAGTGGGAAAGAAAGATTATCTCAGAATTTGCAGCATGCAAATGCGCAACCGTAGTATCCTTAAAAGGTATTTTACCTTCTAGCAGCCTTATATATTTATTTTCCAGCACTACTTGATGATGCCGCTCTTTATCTACAGGAATTTGGGCAGAAGCTACATAGCAGAAAATGAATAAAAAGAAAGATATCAGGTATGCCTTTTTGTATAGCATGATTTTTTTGCAAAACTAAATACCCCTTTTTGGATACGCTTCACTCTGTACTTAAATATGGCTGCAAAAGCAAAATGATATGAGTTTAAACTGTTCGAGTAAACATTCGAAAAGAGCCAATTTAAAAGCATTTTTTTGTGAGGCTTGCATACGCTTCAGTCCGGTTGTAGCCCAGAGAATTTATTTCGGGGAGAGAAAATATCTGCACGTTGTTGGAGCATCCATCACGGAGGTTTTGTCCCATAAATTTATAATAACTTTTATAGACCCGATGTTTTAAAATCAGGTATGCATCCACGTTATACCGATGCATTTTTTTTATTTGGCCGTATTATTGGGATAATTTACACCCGGTCCGAAGAAACATTCGTTCTCCATTATCTTCCCGTCCTTGAACCTGAAATACTCAGTGTTCCTAAATAACTTCCCGTCCGTGGTCCAGCCATTATAGGTCACAAAGGCATCATCGTCCTTCACGATCAGCTTGACAATGTCAAACTTTTTGATCTTATTGCAATTTGGCCAGCATCTTTCCTTGTAGAGCTTCAAATTGATATGATCATCTCCGGCCGGGCTGCTGAAAGTGAAAGCGTCAGCGAGAAGACCTTCCATTAAACCCCAATCTTTTTTCTCATAGGCAGCATAATAGCCTCTGATCATTTTTTCAGTAGATGATTGCTGGGCAAAACCTGCATTAGAATACAATGCAATACATGCCACTAGGATCCCGGCAAAAAGTTTGGTTGTTCTCATTATTATATGTTTTATCAAGATAGACAACGATAGAGGCTATTACCGGACATGTCGCTCAAAATACTTTCGTATGGTCATTTCGAGAAGGGGCAGTTTGCTATAGTATGGGTTATGGTGAAGGCCCATGAGGATCTGAAGTGCTTTTTCATCTTGATGGTTGTACTGCAATGCCACCGCATAATTGATTTCGGCAAACGGGTTTGGAGAGATTTTCAACAACACTTCATAGTATCTGCAAATAGCCGCCCAGTCAGTGTCCTCAAATTTTTCTGCAACACAGTGCAAACAAGCGATGGCAGCCTCCAAATGATAAGGAGAAAAAGTAGAATCTTCTGACTCTGTTAATAGTTGCTGAGCAAGTCCTATCAACGATGCGTTCCAAAGGCTTCTGTTTTGATATTCGAGTTCCACGACGTTGCCGTCCGCATCGAACCGCGCACCGAACCGGGCGATATTGAAGAGCATGAGCGCCTGCAAAGCTTTCGTTTCGGGATTGCATAGGGGAGAGTCAAACAGGAATTTATTGAGCATCAGTGCTTCTTCGCACATCGTTTTGCCTTGGTCTATCTTTTCGCCGGATTGTTTATAGCCTTCGTTAAAAATCAGATAGATCACTTTATGCATAACAGAAAGGCGCTCTATAGGATATGCATCACCGTTGGCGGTTAAGACCGATGCCCCGCTTCTTATTTTTTGCCTTGCGCGATAAAGCATTTTCTCGACAGCATCGAGATCTGCCCCAAACTGCATGGCAATATTCTCGACCTTCAGGTTGGCAACATATTTAAGTGCCAGCACCACCTGCATTTTTGGGGTAAGGTGCGGATGGCAGCAGGCCATCAACATACGCAATTGTGCATCTTTAAAACCATCCTCCGGAATTTCTTCCGCTTCTACTGAAACCGTTTTGGCAAATGATAGATCTTCTGTCCTTGAATTTTTTTTGAGTAGGTTGATAGATTTGTTTTTGCATGTTTGATATAACCATCCCGATGGGTTTTCTGGCATGCCCTGTTTTGGCCAGCGCACGGTAGCTTCGGCAAAAGTTTCTTGTACGACATCTTCGGCCGACTCAATGGATAGTCCAGGGAACCGTTGAAGGAGCAGGGCGATGAGTTGGCCGAATTTGTCCTTATAAATGGCACTGATGCATTTTTCAATCTCATTCATTATTCACACTGTATATTGTAGCGATTGGGCGAACTTCCCTTACCGCCAGGCCACTCTGTACCAATGGGCAGTTTTGGGCAATGGCGGCTGCCTGTTCCAGGCTCTCTGCCCAGATAATCTCATAGCCCGAAATCCCCTCGCGGGCCTCAATAAAAGGACCATCAGAAAGGATCTGGTCTTTGCTCACATAGCGGCCCTTTACCAACAATGGCTCGCCCTTGATATAATTGCCGCTTTCTATCAGCGAGTCGACCCATTTTAGCATCATGGGTATGTTGGCGAATCTTTCCTCATCCGTCATCTTGCCCATCTTTCCCAGGTCTTCCCTAATGATCAACATAAATTTTTCCATGGTCTTGCTGTTTTGATTGTCCTATAAAATTAAGACAACGCAGCATCCAAAAACCGGACACTGGATGAAAATAAATTGCCTTCAAATATTGATCAAAAAAACCAAACAGTTCGCGATCATTCAAAAAAAGATATGCATATACGTTAGACATCTTGCGGATATTAGATTTTTTAAGAACATTTTGCCCTAGGTGTCTATCCACAGGGATTTTTTCTACCCACCCCAGTCTACCAATATTTTTTACATTTGTTAAAATTTAACCGATATGAAACGTATTGTTCTTTTACTAATTTTCGCTGCTGGCACCATTGCCACAAATGCCCAACTTAGTGCGCCAGATATTTTCCAGACAACCATGGGAACGCTCGGCATACAGCCCGTGCAGCATGCCAGCCTTGTGCTCAAGGTGAAGGACCTGGTTATCTATGCCGACCCCAGCGGGGCCGATAACTTCAAGGGAATTGCTGCTCCAGACCTTATCCTAGTCACCGACATACACGGGGATCATTTCGATTTGAAGACGATTGAGTCCGTCAAAAAAGCCAGCACTGTTTTGGTCGTGCCACAAGTGGTAGCGGACAAATTGCCGGTCGCCGACAAGGATCATCTTGTCATAATGGGGAACGGTGGGCAGAGCATGCAGATGGGGATTTCCATTAGTGCCATCCCCATGTACAATCTCCCCGAGAGCCCTACCGCCATGCACACTAAGGGCAGGGGCAACGGCTATGTACTCGACATCGGTGGCAAGAGGCTTTATATATCGGGCGACACGCAGGGCATTCCGGAGATGCGGTCGCTGAAGGGCATCGATATTGCCTTTGTCTGCATGAATCTGCCCTATACGATGGACATCAAGGAGGCGGCGGACGCGGTGCTGGCCTTTAGTCCGAAGATTGTCTATCCGTATCATTACCGCGGGCAGAATGGCCTGAGCGATGTGAGTGCCTTCAAGACCCTCGTGAATGCGGGCAACAAGAATATTGAGGTTCGCCTGCGCAACTGGTACCCTGGCAAATAGAGAAAACGAAATGCGATATCAGGTCTATGTTATAGAGCTCTCAAAACGTGTCTTTACAGAGGATCGCAAGTTCCGGGAAGCCAACCCGCAGTTCAACGGCGTGCTGGAGTGCCTGTACGTTGGTATGACCAGCAAGTCACCGGTCGAGCGATTCAGGCAGCACAAGACTGGTCATGTCAACAAAAAAGGCCATAAGTTGTCTTCAAATATTGTCCAGAAATACGGTGCCTACCTGCGCCCAAGCCTTTATGATCATATCAACATCAAGACCATGACCAGGCAAGAGGCCCTTGCCATGGAAGAAAAGCTGACCTTGGATCTCAGAAGGAAGGGATATGCTGTCTGGTCCAACTGAAACTGGACAAAAATCATATGACCGCTATTGCATTTCTGGTTGAATCCGCAGAAAATCTGAACAAGATATTTTTCGGTTATACATTGGCGTTATGAACTCGGAGACTTAACGGTCATGCATATCTCACGGCAGGTTGTCCTTCGCGATCACCACCCAGTCATCGTTGCCATGCCCTTTTTCTATCCAGCGGTCCATTTCCTGCGCGATGGCCGGCAACAAATGAAGGGGCGCATTGCCAGTCGCGGCCTGATTCATCATGAGCCGCGCATCCTTGCGGGCCATCTTAAGTTCCCAGGAAGCATCGCTGTACTTCCCATTTGTTATCCTTTTCAGTCGGGCAGGTACCAGTGCCCCTGGGTTCCAACTTGAAAACAGCGTTTCGAGATCGGACGGTGGTACCGCTAGGGACTTGGCCAGCGACAGGGTCTCGGATATCCCCGCCGTCATGCATATCAAGAACAGGTTGCCGAGAAGCTTCATAGCAGCGGCTTTGCTCGGATCTGTCCCGAAATTGATGAGTTTGCCTGTCATCGCCGACAGTTCCGGCTCCCATTTCTCCAGCAGTCCTTGCTCACCAGATACCAGCATAAAACCTGTTCCTTCAAACGCATTGACTGGGCCCATGAAGACCGGGGCATGAATATATTCGAAGCCGCGCCTCTTCCACAACACAGTCCGCTCCACTGCTCCTTGCGCAGACGTGGTTGTATGGTCGATGATTACAACGCCCGTCTCGAAAGATGGGCTGGCTGCTTCCAGTACGCTGTCCACCGCCGCATCGTCAGAAAGGGCGAGGTGGATTCTGGTCGCACCCTTGACCGCATCCTGTGGTCCACTGAACGCTTTTGCTCCAAAGGCCTCAAGCGCTTTGGACTTGATGGGAGTCCGGTTCCATACCTGCACAGCGTGTCCTTTCTTGAGTAATGCTTTGGTAAAGTTCGAGCCCAATAGCCCAGTGCCGAGAAATGCGATCATGATAATTTTTTTACAAAGTTAAGCGCTTGGGAAAGATCCCGCGCAAGCTCGCTGGAAGGGGATGCCCATGGAGGAAGACGGCTTTTAACTGCGGTTGTGCATCACCGTTGGGAAATCTTCGTAAGCTCTCTTTTTTTAAATTTCTGTCGCGCTGGTCTTTTTCTCTTTTCCTTTGGTTAAATTGTGTTTTGTTCACGTCATCTAAAATCAGGACATGGATTTCAATGAATTTCAGGCAAGGGTCAAGGCTCTCGGAGACCATGCGCAAAAAAAATACAGCGACTATCTCATAGCCGACCGAGAAATTGCGTTCGGGGCAAAAAACAGCCTATCCGGTTTTGTCGATAAAAGGATCCTCGATAAGCTCGCAATCCGTAAAAGGGAATGGCAGATGGCTGCCAGCAACTATGCCGAGTTCCTGAAATATGGCTACAGCATCGTGAAGATCAACATGACCTACCGGGAATTTCAGGATTTGGCCGCTCATCCATTGCTGCCAGCGTATCCTGACACTATCAGCAATATCAAAAGAGGCGTCAGCTATATCGTCAGCCAAGGGGAAAAGCAATACATCGTCACACTCGACGAAGAAGAAAACCTGATGCTTGAGCACGCGGACATCTGAAAACTGCCCATCTGTGCCGTAGCTGCCGTTCTAACAGCAATGAACAACCGATATCACTTCCCAGAAAATGTTTGCTGTCCGGAAATGCTGTGCACGTTTGTGCAACGGCATTTCTTTTTTTGGCTGTGCATTACCGTTAGATACTGTGCTCGCGCCTAATGCTTTCAGCAGTTGTTGCCATAGAATAGGTTTTTGTTGGCTCGATGGTGAATGGTCAGATATACATGACCACTATCGGTCGGAGTGCCAATAATCAAAAAAGAGTACGCATCAACACTAGTCTTTTTTTTGCAGTTGAAAAATAAATCAATCTTTTTTCAGATATGCATGAGTGTTACAAGCACTGGAACGCTTACAACGGCATAAAGGTAAATTTCTGACCGCCGACCGAGACCTCTGCCATGAAGCCCTCTTTGCCTTGTGTGAATATCGCAACGCCGTCGCGGTATGCCGCTGTTGCCGATACGCCTGTCTTCACAGCCAGTGCTGACACCTGGCCGTTGAATTCCACTTGGTTGGCCCGGAAGCGGTCGAAGACCGCCTTGTTCTCAAAAAAGATGACCTCTCTAAACGCCTGCCCCCCAATCTGGGCGCCAACCGTTCCTTGCACCATGCTGGTGGTCCCGATATGCTTGTCGCCTTGGTAAACCGCGCCATTCCCGCCACCGCCGCCCACTATCATCGCTCCCTTACCGACGTTCGGCAGAATTGCATAGCCATAGGCAGCGCTGAAAAAATGTTCCATCGATGGATCCGCTTTCAAGAATTCTGCCTTTGCTCGCTTGCTGTCGCGGGTTATCCTGCCGCTGTCCTTCTGCGCCAGTACACTGCAGGGGAGTATTAAACAGATTGCGACCGATGTCATTAAGATTACTGCCATTTTTTTCATATCCTTAGATTTTAAGTGACCGATTGGTAACAGATGGTCAAAAACAAAAAACCTGCCAAGCGCCCGGAACAGCCACTGCCTGCCCCTTGGCGCAATCCCGCCCCACGATCTGGTTATTCTTTTCCCCCTGTCCGTTAAACAGGGACGCATCTAATTTTAACGTTCGGGCATGCATCTCCATTGGCAAAGAATCGTCTGGTTCTAAAAGACACAGGCTGGCACGCAATTCCCTTATCGATCAGCGTGTGTTTAGTGTTCCCTGTCGTCCAGCGATACCGCGGGTTTCGATCCAGTATCTGGTGAAGGTTGACATTTTATAAATTTGTCCCACTAGTTCCGTTTAATGCTTATGTATAACCGAAAAAATAAAGGCAGGGCCCGGATGCGCAGTGCCTCCATTGAAAAGCAGATGGGCGAACTCCGCGAGACGCTGCAGCGCCAGATGGCGGCTTATAGGCGGTCAATCGCGGAGGGTCATGGCCCCGAAAGGATAAGGTCTTTCGTGCACCCCGCAAAAGAAACGTTAGAAAGGATACTCAACCTCGTCGGGGAATACAATCTCGCCCTGGCCGATGAGCTTGCAAGGATTGCAATCGGGTAAAGGACCCGGCCATAGCGACATTATGAACCGTTAACAAAGCTCTTTTCCGAACCGCTGTCACTACAGGCTATTGAATTTTTACTGACATTTGCGGCTGATATGTAGGTATGCATGGGCGTTAGTTGTTTAGCATTAGCCAGTGATTAACGTTTATGGGCAACCGTAACTCATTTTTTTGAATGGTGTCTAACGGTCTCGTATATGTGAAAATGCCCGTTGCGCACTAACGGCACGCAGAAAATTAAAAAGGCTGAAAATCAACGATTTGCAGCCTTTTTAGGTGCCCGAGGTAGGAGTTTTCTCGAATCATTTTCTGAATGATTTAAAGCTATTAGCTGCGCTGGTGGCGTGAATGCCTATCTGTTGAATAATAGGTTAAAAATGCCTATCCTGGAAAGTGAAGAACGAAAAATGTGAAGTATGAATAAATTTTCATGTGCGGTTGCAAAACAAATTGATATTGTTGATTATCTAGCAACTCTCGGCCATAAGCCAACAAAAATCAGGAATTACGATTACTGGTATCTATCCCCATTGAGAAATGAAAAAGAGCCATCATTCAAAGTGAACAGGAAAATGAATGTGTGGTACGACCATGGCCTCGGCGTTG
>CAIYPC010000448.1 GCA_903927975.1 uncultured Bacteroidota bacterium
AAATTTTATGTCTTATTTATTTACTTCTGAAAGTGTATCTGAAGGACATCCTGATAAAGTTGCCGATCAGATATCTGATGCTTTAATTGTTAATTTTTTGGCGTTCGGTCCTCAATCAAAAGTGGCTTGCGAAACATTGGTAACAACCGGACAAGTTGTTTTAGCCGGTGAAGTAAAATCGAAAGCTTATTTAGATGTTCAGGAAATTGCCCGTGGAGTTATTCGCAAGATTGGATATACCAAGAGTGAATATATGTTTGAAGCAAACAGTTGCGGAATTTTTTCTGCAATACATGAACAATCTTCTGATATTAATCAAGGAGTTGATAAAAAGAAAAAAGAAGAACAAGGTGCCGGCGATCAGGGAATGATGTTTGGTTATGCAAGCAACGAAACCGATGATTATATGCCATTGGCATTGGATCTGGCTCACAAAATTTTGATTGAGCTGGCTGCATTGAGAAGAGAAAACAAAGAGATAAAATATCTTCGTCCTGATGCAAAAAGTCAGGTGACACTTGAGTATGATGACAATAATAAGCCTGTAAGAATTGATGCGATTGTTGTTTCAACGCAGCATGATGATTTTGATACCGAAGCAAAGATGCAGGCGAAAATACAAAAGGATATTGTCAGCATTTTGATTCCAAGAGTGAAAGCAAAATATAAAAAATATTCCCACTTTTTCAACGACAAAATAAAATATCACATCAACCCAACTGGCAAGTTTGTAATTGGTGGTCCACATGGCGATACAGGATTAACAGGTCGCAAAATTATTGTTGATACCTACGGTGGAAAAGGTGCTCATGGTGGTGGTGCCTTCAGCGGAAAAGATCCTTCTAAAGTGGATCGTTCTGCAGCTTATGCAACCAGGCATATCGCAAAAAATTTAGTAGCCGCAGGTGTTGCAGATGAAGTATTGGTGCAGGTTTCTTATGCAATTGGAGTTGCTCAGCCCACCTCTATAAACGTAAATACTTATGGTACTGCAAAAGTTGATTTGAGTGATGGAGAAATCGGAAAAAAGATTGCAGAGATTTTTGATATGCGACCATACTTTATTGAAACACGTTTGAAATTGCGCAATCCTATTTACAGCGAAACAGCAGCTTATGGCCACATGGGTCGCAAGCCACAGGTCATAGAGAAAACCTTTGTTTCTCCTGATGGTAAAGTTGTGAAAAAGAAAGTTGAATTATTTACATGGGAGAAATTGGATTTTGTTCCAAAAGTTAAGAAAGCATTTGGCTTAAAATAAATAATTAAAAAATCAATAAATGGCTCAATGGCTCAATCGAATTGAGTGTTGAGCCATTTTCTTTTTACTATAAGTGATATGAATGAAGAAGAAAAAAATCCATGGAAGATCCTGAACGAAAAAAAGATTTATGATAATCCATGGATAAGCGTAACTGAGTTTGATGTGCTCAATCCGAATGGCGGCAAGGGAATTTATGGGAAGGTTCATTTCAAAGGCTTGGCGATTGGGATTATTGTATTGGATGATGAATTGAATACGTATTTAGTTGGTCAATATCGTTTCCCGCTCAATCAATATAGTTGGGAAATCCCGGAAGGTGGAGGCGACTTGAATGTTCCACCAATTGAATCCGCAAAAAGAGAATTGTTGGAAGAAACAGGGTTGATTGCGACTGAATGGAAACAGATATTGACAATGCATCTTTCTAATTCAGTATCGGATGAGTTGGCAATCATTTTTCTTGCGCAGCAATTGGAGCAACGGTCACCCATACCTGAAGAAACAGAAAAGTTGATTACAAAGAAAATTCCATTTGAAGAAGCATATAAAATGGTTGAAGACGGGGAAATAACAGATGCGATGTCAGTTGCGGCGATACAGAAAGTGAAATTGATGTTGCTGAGCAAAGTCAGTAAAGACGGGAAGTCGGAAAGACCGGAAGAAGTTTCATGATGATTCCATTTTTGATAGGATAATATATAAATGACAATATTCACCATTCACTATTGACCATTCACAACTCACCACTCACCATTTCATGAAAAAAGATTCGCTCATAATCGGCAGGCAACCTTTGATAGAAGCAATGCGCGACGGTCGCGCTATTGATAAAATTTTATTTCAAAGAAATACAAGTGGTGAATCAATTGGCGAGATAAGAAAGCTTGCAAAAGAAAATAATATTCCAATTCAGCAAGTGCCTCCAGAAAAATTATTCAGCATCACAAAAGCAAATCATCAGGGCGTGATTGCATTTGCAGCAATCATCCAATACATGAACCTGCAGGATGTTATTGATTCTATTTTGTCTGAAGGGCAGGTTCCATTATTTATAATGCTAGATGGCGTTACTGATGTTCGCAATATTGGCGCTATCGCAAGAAGCGCTTTTTGTTGCGGTGCACAGGCTATCATTATTCCCGATAAAGGCGTTGGCGCATTGAATGAAGAAGCGATGAAATCTTCAGCAGGTGCTCTTGAAAAAATTCATATATGCCGTGTGAGCAGTTTGCTGAAAGCTGTTGATAGCTTACATTTAAATGGCATCAAAGTTTTTACGAGCGAAATGAATGCATCAAAAAAAGTTTTTGAACTTAACTTCTCAGAGCCAAGCTGCGTTATTATGGGTAGTGAGGATAACGGCGTTCAACCATATATAAGCAAAGCTGCAGACGAACATTTCACCATACCCATGAAAAATAATTTTGACTCACTGAATGTTTCGGTTGCCGCAGGAATTATTTTGTATGAAGCAATGAAACAAAGAATATAAAAATATACTGCTTACTGTTTTGTAAATGTCCAAGTACTTATGTGCGCTCCGTCAGAAAGGGTATCTTTTGATGCACCCGTAAATGTATTTTCCTGAATGTTTCATATGACTATATCATCCAAAATTCCTTCAGCAGCCAACTCAAAATGCAGGTTCTTTGTAGTGCTGTTATAATTCCAAACGCCATTCATCTGTTGCGCATATATGGTGTCGCATTGCAACGGGCCGTCATCTAAAACAAATACTCCGTTATCTTGAAACTTATAGATATCGTCCTTTTCACAATCAAAATACAAACCATTGAATACATCACTTATCCCAAAATAAGCAGGGCTGATTTTGATGGCTGAAATTTTCCAGTTTTTGTTTTGCAAGAGCGTTAATACATCCGGGGTTGGTGCGACTGTTAAATCTTTTTTACACGAATAAATAATCATCATTAGTGATGCTGTGATGATTGCTGCATTGATTTTATTAATGAGTTTCATGATCTTTAATTTGATTAAATTTTTTAACTAAAATTGTTTTGTAAGAAATTATTGAACGAACATTTCAAACTTCTTTTTATTTGCAACAAACCGATGGTGTTTGTCTTCAATAGGCAATGAGATAATAATTGCTCTGCTGCTAAATGCGCCTGCAACAAGACCGATGGTTCCTCCACCAATACCGACCCACATTGCTGATTTTCTACGTGTGCGACCCTCAGAGGTTAGCCCATCAATTGCACCATATAATAATTCCCAAAAGCTAAGATTCCCGTCCTGATTAACATCTTCATTCTCCCAAAGCCCAGCAGTTAACACAAAGCCAAGTATAGCTCCGCCTACCATCTCTACAAGTGGAAATCTTTTCTTAGAAATCGTTAGCATGCTGATGTTTTCAGATGGCACTACAAAATATTCGGATGCAACAGCGTTGCTCATTATTTTTCTTTTGTGTGATATAAACACTGTTGAATCTGTCGATTTCCAAAAATATCCTTTAAAAGAAGCGCTATTTGTCTCTACAGTCGCTTCGAAGTGTAGCTTGATTTTTTCGACAGCTTTAAGGCTGTCCTGAGCATAGGTTGCTACATATCCTGAAAATATACACAGGATGACCAATGGAATTTTTTTCATGTCATTGTTATTGGGAGTAAATGGAGTTAGCTTAGGCGTAACCGATAAGCAATTGCCAATTTCAGGTACACATTATCGTTAGCTGCCAATCTATCATTGATTCATTTCTTATTCCGCTATGTATCATTCTAAATAATGAATGACCAGCTTCCAGATTTAGAACAATTTTTTTTGTGAGATAATAATCAGCAAAAATGCCAAGCTGGTTTTCATCAATCCGCAGATATCGTTTTCCAGAATCTGAATAAGAATTTGTGATTGCCCTAAAAGTTGCACCATAATGAAACTTGCTGCTTATTTGATGTTCAATCGTTAAGTTGCCGGGCAATACGCCAAATAAATTTGTCTTGCTATTTATTTGCCAGTCTATTCCCAGTAACGGCATGATAAATAATCCAAAAAGATCTCCATTCACGTATATGCCTATCTTATAAGTCAATCTACCATTTGCACTTTTGTGATTCGCCAATAATGCGCCACCAAATTGATATTTACTTTTACTGTTGACAGATGTATCATTTGCCCTAACTATTGGAGTAAGAAGCACACTCCAATTGGAATTTGGTATTGTTTTTAAAAGCGAGATAGGAAGCACAAGACTATAATGATGTTTTTTAAAATCAGTAGCTTCATCAACACTTGTTGACCATTGCCAAAAAAAGGACTGAAAATAAGAGCGTCTTTTTTATTATGGAATAAAACAGGCAATGTTGCGGAAGCATTAAAATAATTGAGATCGGTTGCTTTCTTATTATGCTGAAAGAAACCAGCATCCGGGCTTTTAGCATATCGAATATTAATGACATCGATATACGGCTGAGCATAACATTTCTGCAAACCCAAATGAACCAGCAAAATCGCACAGATTATATTTAGCAATGGTTTTTTCATATACAACCTCGTTCAAGTTTTATTTTTTTGATCCGAGATGTATCTGAAATCCGACACCGATATCAAAGCCATTAGTTGTGCTTTTTTCGTCTGATTTATAAGATGAAGTTTGGTAGCCAACAGTAAACTCAAGCGCTACATGTGGGTTTAAAAAGATTGCTGGCCCAGCCTTTACTTCATACATGCTAATCGATAAACTAGGATCTTCTGAACCGGGTTTATAGCTGCCCCAATTTGCACCTCCATGAATGAAGATTTTCGTTTTCTCTGCTACGTTAAAATAATACCTTAAAAAAGGGCCAGTAGCAAAAGTGGTGCTGGTATTGCTTTCTGTGCCAGGCATATTTGTTTCTGAAGTGTGCGTGGATACAAAACTAACGTTAACGCCTACCGCAAGGTTATTTATTACGAAATAACCAAATCCTGGATTTATCTGAAACTCGCTTGTCTTGAACGAATAATCTGAAACACCCGAAAACTTTTGTGTGGATGATGTAAAACCTATATTTCCTCCTGCAAGCCAACTATTTTTTTCTGTTTGAGCTTTAACAGTAAAAATAGAAAGAATCAAAATCGATAAAACTGATGTCTTTTTCATAATAATATTTGTTAGGAGTTTGCGCCTACTATTTCTCAGCTTTTCGGCATCCGCTGTTGTTTTCAATAGCGGTTACATATCTATTTTCAAGGATAGCGAAGGGAAAATTTTATATCCCACACCCGACTGTATGAGAAACGGGCTCTTTTCTGTTTGAAGAAATGCAGATATGTTCAACGACTTATTTTTATAATGCTCGGCC
>CAIYPC010000449.1 GCA_903927975.1 uncultured Bacteroidota bacterium
ATTTTACAGCTTTCTCTTTTTCATTAAAAATTCTCAACTATTCACTCACCAATTATCAATTAATATCCTTGCCATCTTGTGCAAGCTTGATCAGTTTGTCGATGTTGCCCTTGTTAAGTTGATCTGGTGCTTGAGGTTGCGCTTTCAATAAATATTCAAGTGATTTTTTATAATTGCCAATTCCTGAATAACCTCTCGCAAGCCCCACGTTGGTAGTAAATACATTTGGATATTTGTCAGCGTTCATTTTGAAAACATCAAATGCTTCTTTGGTTTTTTTCTGTGCCAGTAATGACTTTCCATATAAGTGAACTTCGGTCATTGTTGCGAATGGCAATCCTTTTTTCATGGCATCAGCAGCTTCGAGGCCGCGATTAAGTTTGTCGAGCACACTTGCTTTTGTTGACAACGGCTGAAAAACAGTCCCTCCGCTAAAGCTTACTGCCGTATCACTCCACATCAAACCTTGATCCAGATTTGTGTTGTGCTGAACGCACCATTGTGCTGCGAAATCCCACGCTTCCCAATTAGACCCTTTGTCGCCACGCAATTCTTTTCTAAAAGATTCGACTTGTAGTTTTGCATAATCAGTTTCAATTTTAAATGGTATTATCAATTTTTCCCATTGCAAGTCAACAACAGCACTGTTATCTGTCTGATCAGTAAATTCATATTTCAATCGCTCAACACTTTTATCCGATGTAACTGGTTTCACTTTTACTTGCAACACATCTTCTTTGGAATCATAATAAAAGCTTCCCCATGAAGAAGAATTTTTAGAAAAGATAAGCGTGCATTCATTAGGATCATAAGCAATAAAAAAACCATACTTGCCCGCAGGCAGATCATGGCCATCAATTTTCACATCATCAGAAAAGCTAATGACAGTATTTTCATTGGCACCGGCACGCCAAGGTGCTTGTTTGCTGTTGCCAAACCCTTGATCAGTGTAACCGACAGGTATTAACTTCCCCCAAATTTGTCCTTCTCTTCCTTTCACTCCAGGGCGACTGTAATCAATCGTCACATCGGTAATGCCGATGCGCTCAGAGACAGAAGCTTTTTTATTTCCGCCGCTTGGCAATGCCGTTAATTGTGAGTAAGAAAAATTTATAAACGTGAATTGCAAGAGCGCTACTAGCCTAGCTGCGCACAAAATCTTTTTCATTTAGCAGTGTTTTAGATTAAATAAAGTGTAGCTAATTCAAATGTAAATGTTGTTTTTGCGAGCTTCATAATTTTTACACCGAAGCCAGATAAATGGGATATGAAGGCTGGATTGTGGGATAGAAGGCAGGTTCAGTTCCGAGTTTTGAGTGAGGGGTTCGGAGTAGTTGATAAGTTGAATGGTTGATAAATAAGATAGTTATCATTTCAAGGTAATTTGAAATGATAAGCACTATTCAACTCTATTAACCATTCAACTTACTACATCAACTGCCTTTTATACAATTGCACTGAATTTTCATATCCCAAATACAATGCATCGCACACGAGCGCATGCCCAATTGAAACTTCATCCAGCTCTTTAATATTATTTGCAAAATATTTTAGATTGTTAAGATCAAGATCATGGCCTGCATTTATTCCGAGACCTAATTGTGTAGCGCGATTTGCTGCAGCAATATATGGATCGATTGCTTTTTCTTTATTGACTAAATATTCTGTTGCATAAGCTTCGGTGTACAATTCAATTCTATCTGTTCCTGTTTCTGCAGCGCCTTCAACCATTTCAATAACAGGATCAACAAAAATAGAAACACGAATGCCAGATTTTTTGAACACACTGATAATTTCTATGAGGTAGCTTTTATTTTTAATCGTGTCCCATCCGTGATTGGATGTGATTTGATCCAATGCATCAGGCACCAATGTTACTTGAGTCGGTTTTATATCCAAAACCAGATCAACAAATTTTTGTTCCAAGGAATTTCCTTCGATATTAAATTCAGTAGTGATGATCTGTTTGATGTCATAAACGTCTTTATAACGGATATGCCTTTCATCTGGACGCGGGTGAACTGTCACTCCATCGGCACCAAATATTTGTGCGTCGATTGCGGCTTTTAAAACATTTGGATTATCTCCACCGCGACTATTTCGAAGCGTTGCGAACTTATTAATATTTACAGATAGCTTAGTCATTTGCCAAAGTTAGAAAAGCAAATTGAAACATATATAAAATGGAAAGGAGCCCCGAGGGCTCCAATGTTCCTGATGACCGTCCGTAATATTTTTATTTGATGTGTTTCTTTTTTGAGGCCAACCTCTG
>CAIYPC010000450.1 GCA_903927975.1 uncultured Bacteroidota bacterium
AGCACAAATTAAAATATTTTTCGATATTTTGGAATTAATTAATCGTTATTCAGGCAAGAAATTATTTTTTTCAACCTGATCCAGGCTCTTCTTTCTCAGTAATTTGTCCTTAGGCTCATTATTTCTTAATAATCTAATTCCTCATTTCTCTTCAATAACTAATAATTAAATTGCTTTTTTATTATAAAGAATTAAATGAACCCACGTATTATATTTTCACCGATTATTTTTTTATCTTTTTTTTCATGCAAGGATAAAAAAGCAAATACAAACGAAGAATCGAAAACTGCTCCAAGTGATTCGATGATGTCATGCTATCCTGCAAAAACAAAATTGCTTATTGGATCTGATTTCATGGATAGAGCCGCGCTTGATAAAATAGATGAAATTAAAACTGATAAGAATCAATTGCTTTCTTTTAATGACATGATGAAAATAAAAGGAGGTGTTTTTGATATGGGCGGAGATATGATTGCTGGTTTTGAGAACATGCCGAAAACTGCTTTGGCGCAAGATGATGAACTCCCGAAACATCAAGTAGAAGTAAATGATTTTTGGATCGATGAACATGAAGTGACGAATGCGCAATTTGCTGCGTTTGTGAAAGCGACTGGTTATACCACTACTGCTGAAACAGCCATTGATTGGAATGAATTGAAAAAACAACTTCCTCCAGGCACTCCAAAACCGGATGATAAAGATCTTGTTCCAGGTGCAACTGTGTTTCATTATGCTTCAAAGAATGCAGATAAAAACGATCTTTCTCAATGGTGGAAATTTGAAAGAGGCGTAAACTGGAAACATCCTGCAGGTATTAATAGCAGCATTGAAGGGAAAGAAAACTATCCAGTAGCACAGGTGTCGTGGTACGATGCAAATGCTTACGCAAAATGGGCGGGAAAAAGATTGCCAACAGAAGCAGAATGGGAATTTGCAGCAAGAGGGGGCAAAACAAATGCGATGTATCCATGGGGCAACGAAAAAATTACGGAAGGAGAGAAGAAAGCAAATACACTGCAAGGATCTTTTCCATATAACAATACAAAAGAAGATGGCTTTGAATTTACGGCTCCGATAAAATCATTCAAGCCGAATGGATATGGTTTATATGATATGGCAGGCAATGTTTGGGAATGGACGGGAGATTGGTACAGTCCTGAATATTATTCTGACCTATATAAAAAAGGAGGCATTGCAAAAAATCCACAAGGTCCTGAAAAAACTTTTGAATACGGACAGGAAAATGCAGTGTCAAAAGTGATTCGCGGTGGATCTTTTTTATGCAGCGACACTTGGTGCTCTGGTTTTAGAAATGCACGCAGAATGAGAGAAAGCCCAGACACAGGAATTGAACATGTAGGCTTTAGATGCGTGCGAGATGTGAAATGATTTTTATTATTCTTTCAACGCCAATAAAAATTTATAACGATAGCCGCCCTGATAATAATCTTCTTCCTTTAACACTTGCTGATTTTTTTTCGAGATCCAAAAACGCTGGTAGCCGGGTTTGAAGTGAAATCAAGATTCAATATCCAGCAGTCAGTTTTTTCTCCATCGTGCTCAACTAAAATTTCACTGCCTATTACGGAATATATTTCATTGGCAGGTTCCCCAAAACCGGGATCATAAAAAGGCATTAAAAAACTTCGTCCATTTTTATATGGCAGCATTGTAAAAACTATTAGATCGGAATGCCAGTTTAACCTGAATGATGCAAATGACTTTTTGAAATCAGATTCATTTTTCTGCATAATGCTATCCGGAACAGAATGATCATAAGAAATTTTTTTGTTGATAAAATCATAAGTAGATGTGTAGCCTAATCTTTTCCAAAAGCTCGTATGCAGGAAAGTTGATCCATCAACAGCATTTAATATTGTGTGCGCTGAATGGGTAATGGTATCAGCTTCCCAAAGCTGATCAATAATGATGCTATTTTTTGTTGATACATTTCTTTGCGAACATCAATATTTACTTTCACCAATTTTTCCGCTGCATGTTCTTTGGGCTTTTTAGTATATACCAAATAAGTTAAATGCCCTTCGGGAACAAAGCTCATATTCAGATCTTTTGCACTTACTGCAATTGTATCCTTTGTTTGGCTCCAGGCTTTTGCTGTGCCTAAAAAAAGCAAGATGATGATTAAAGGTTTCATGATTTCTCTTTCTTCTAAAATACAATTCACTAGCCGAAATCATTTCACCACTTATCCTTTTCTGCTTTTATGGTCTTCGATTTAAATTATTCTCGATGTTGCTTCTACCTGTTATTTCATTAAATTTAATCAACCGCTTTAGATTTATTCACTGCAAATCAGTTTATAAAACTTTATCCTTCTTTAAATGCCTTTTAAATTTTAATGAAATGAAGAATTTAATACGATTGGTCGGTTGTTTCCTTGCCGGTGCATTTTTTATTGAAACAATATTTAGTTTCAGTAAAGCCAATTCTTTTAATGATGGATGGGAAATTCTTTTCAATGGAAAGAACCTGAAAGGATGGGATACTTATCTCGGTCCTGATTTTGATTCGTTGGGGAATAAAACAAATATGCCTCCAGTTGGATTGAATAAAGATCCAAAACATGTTTTCACAGTGGTAAAAGATAATGATGGAACGAATGTGATAAGAATTTCAGGTGAAGAATTTGGCGCAATTACTTCAAGAAAAGAATATGAAAACTATCATGTGCAACTGCAATTCAAATGGGGAAATATAAATTGGCCTGCGAAAAAAGGGAAGAAAAAAGACAGCGGACTATTATATCATTGTGTTGGTGATGACGGAGCGGATTATGGTTTTTGGAAACGCTCGCAGGAGTTTCAGATTGAAGAAACAAATTGTGGTGATTATTGGGGAGTGGCGGGAGGCATTGAGGATATTCCTGCCGATAAAATAAGCGACAGTCAATATGTTTATAATCCTATGGGAAATGTTTACAGCTTTGGTGCGCAAACAAAAACTGGCAGACATTGCATTAAAAAAGGCGATGCAGAAAATGCAACGGGAGAGTGGAACACGCTGGATTTATATTGTTATGGAGACACAAGTGTGCACGTAGTGAATGGAAAGATAATGATGGTTCTATATCATTCTCAACAATGGGATAATGGCAAAGCCTCGCCACTTGCAAAAGGAAAGTTACAGATACAATCAGAAGGTGCTGAGGTGTTTTATAAAAACATCAGGATAAAACCAATCGAAAATCTGAATGAAATTTTGATTCACTGATTTCTATGTCAAGCTAGCGTATTAGTATAACCGAATTTTATTATACTAATCATCAAGTCAATCGTCTCCCATAAAGCTCCAATAACCATGCACTTCATCAAAATGTATATTGGTGTCTGGCCAATGTTCAATATCAAAGCCAGGCGCCTTTTCTAAATCTTCTTTTGATTCACTAAATATAAAACGCTTATTATCACCATCAACTTGTAGCAACCGGAAAGGAATAGCAAAATATTTTATGCCGATACCGAGAAAACCTCCAAATTCAATTACACAGTAATCGATCTTGCCAGTGTTTATATCAAGCATGATGTCTATTATCTCTCCCAAATTTTCGCCTTTGCTGTTAACAACTTTATCGCCAATAACAGAAGACGCAGTTAAATATCTTAAAGGTGAGTTGGGCAACAGGGCGCCTTCATTTTTACCGGTGAAATTATCTTTTGGCAAACTTAGCATAAGAACATTTTTAATTGTGATAGATGAACTATAACAATTAAGGGAACAAAAATTCAGCCATAAAAAGTGGGGAAAATAATGCCACGTAGGATTTGAAACAGGTTGAGGATTAAAATGGCATTTAAAAATTGAGCGGGCACGGATTAATAATTTTTTCAAAAAGGATAAGAAATAGAAACGTGGACGAAATCATTGGATATAGGATTATTGGACGGTTTTAGGACTTCAAACGGTTTCTCATAGGATTAAGGA
>CAIYPC010000451.1 GCA_903927975.1 uncultured Bacteroidota bacterium
AAAAAGCGATCAAGAAAAGATGATTTTTGAATGAAGCAATTGCTTTTAATTTTGCTTATCTTTTCAATAAGCTTTTCAAATTAAAAAGACACGAGCAACATTCTTTATCCTAGAGATATGACTCCTATATCACAGCACATATTTTATTATGCCCAAGAACTCTATTCAGTTTCTCTTATAAGCATTAGCCTTTTCCTATAAATACTTCAACTCTGGATTTATCCCAATGTTCTTTTGCTTCTATTTGGTCCTTAGTTCCTCTTTCATAATCCCAAAATCTCGCTAACGCTGAAGAACAATGATAAGTGGCTTCATGATTGCCATGGTCTGTTGCATATAGTTTTGATCCGCAGATACTGCATTGATCATAAGGATGAGGTTCTGACATTGACATAGTGATTCTTACTTTTTTATTTAGAACGAAATCATTGACCAAAAATTATTTTACGATTGTGCCTTCTTTTATTTCATCATTTGCATTGCTTACAACTTCTTCGCCGGGTTGCAATGCGCCTACAATTTCCGTTTTGCCTTTTGATTCATTGCCCGTTATCACATCCACCTTTACTGCTTTATTATCCCGCACCACCAAAACATATTTTCTTTCAGTTGAAATAACCACCGCAGATTTTGGGACTGATAATGCATTCGGGTTCCCATCTGAACTAAATAGAACATCAGCATACATGCCCGGAGCGAGTGCTGCATCCGCATTGTACACATCCAGTTCAATTCTTTCTGATCGATATTGCGCATTAATATTCATCGAGATTCTGCTAATATGCCCTTTTTTTTCAACACCAGGAAATGCAGATAGCATGAACGAAACGCTATCATTTTTCTTCTTCAGGCTTGCCACAGCACTTTCAGGAATATCAACCTGCAATCTCAAATGATCCACTTGTTTTAATTCAAGCATTGGCTTTCCATCTTTTGCTTCTGCGCTAACGAGCGCACCGGGATGAACATTTCTTTGTGTGATGACACCACTAAAAGACGCAGTGACAATTAAGTAATCCATCATTGTTTGCTGCATTTGCCAATTAGATTTTTCTGCGTTTGCCAATGAACTATCTGCTTCCGATTTGCTTTTTGCAGTAGCAAGATCGAGCGGGGAAATAGCGCCCGGTGTTTCCGAAGCTTCTTTTAATCTTGCATAATTTTCTTTTGCGATTGCGTAATCAGATTTTGCACGTGCATATTTTTCTTTTGCCTGAGCAACTGCTTGCGCTAATTCAGGTGCTTCAAGTGTCATTAATATCTGTCCTTTTTTTACATGCGATCCAATATCAACCAAAACGGTTTTTACATAGCCGTTCACTTTGGGGAAGATGCTCACCTCTTGATAAGCTGCTAACTGCGCTGGCAATTTCAGTTGTTCACTCACGATTGCCTTCTCCACTTTTGCGAATGTATAATGAGGCGTAGCATTAACAGTTGCTGTTTTTTCAGAAGCTTTATTATCTGAGCACGAATAAAAAAAGATAGCTATCAGAACTGGGATTGTTAGCACTGGGATTTTAAAAGATTTGTGGGATTGAAAAGATAGATATTTATATGAAATCATTTTTATGAGTTTATTTTTCATGAGTTTAATTTGAGTAATAAAAAAATTTGTCATTATTAAGATTTAGAAAACCTTTTTGACATTGCGGACTATCATCTCGTCCCACAAATCCCAAAATCACATCAACCCCAGTTCAGACAGTTTCATCTTCCGGCAACATGGAAACGGTGCCAAATGATTTTTTTTGTTGAACCCATCCATACACCAATGGCACAATATACAAGGCTGCAAATGTTGATGCAGCAAGTCCTCCAATCACAGCACGCCCTAATGGCGCAGATTGATCGCCAGATTCGCCTAGTCCGCTTGCCATTGGCACCATTCCTGCAATCATCGCCATGCTTGTCATTAATATTGGTCGCAATCTGATGCTTGCCGCAACCGTTGCTGCTTTGAACGGATCTTTATATTCGAGCCGCAAGCTTTCCGCATTTGTTACAATCAGAATTGCATTTGCAACCGAAACACCAACTACCATAATAATCCCCATATATGATTGAAGGTTGAGCGTTGCCCCTGTGATCAAAAGCATGATCATCGCGCCGGACAAAACCGCTGGGACCGTTGTCAACACTGCGATTGATAGCCCGAAAGATTGATAGTTTGCAGCAAGCAACAATAATATAATGACGATAGCAGCAAGCAAACCGCTTTGCAATGAGCCTAGCGTTTCAATCAGCAATGATGACATTCCTTTTATTTCGGGAATTAATCCTGTTGGTGGTTTACCGAGTTCATCAATGGCTTTTTGCACGGCCGTTGTCGCTGTGCCCAAATCTTTTTTATTGATATTAGCACTCACTGTCACAAATCTTCGCGGACCGCTTCTGTCATATTCACCGGGAATAGTATCGAGCACAAACGTTGCAACATCTGCAAGCACCGGTCGCATTTGTCCATGCACAAGGGGAATCGATTTTAATTGCTCCGGCGAGTTCATCAGATATTCAGGAATGAAAATTTGTGTTTGATAAGTGTAGGATGTTTTGTCATCCAGCCACAAATTTTTGTTGGTGAACCTGCTGGATGATGTTGCATCGGTAATGCTTTTTGAAACATTGTCGATGGTAAGATTCATCAACGCCAATTTTTGTCTGTCGATAGAAATATTAATAACAGGCACTTTCAACGGTTGCGCAATTTGCACATCCCTCAAAAAAGAAATGGCTTTCATTTTTTCTAACAATCTCGCGGAATAACTTTCAATATCATTCATATCCTTTCCTGCAATGCGCACTTCAATGGGCGTTGATGCGCCTTGCGCCATAATTTTTTCAGTGAGCTCAATCGGCTCAAAAGAAATTTTTATGGCAGGATATTTTTCTGCGATCTTTTTTCTCAGTTCTTCTTTCAGATCATCCATCTTCACTTTATAGTTCTCATCAATGTTCACTTGGATCACCGCTTCATGCGTGCCACTTGAAAAAACATACAGATTGCTTGTGCCAAAATTGCTTGGTATCAACCCAACATGCGCAGAGCTAATAGCAATATTGCCGTGTACCGTTGAATCAATAATATCGAGGATATTTTTTGTGGCTTCTTCTGTCACTTCCAATCTTGTTCCATCAGGCTCGCGAACACGCAACTGCAATTGACCCACATTACTTTTCGGCAACAGATCTTTTCCGATAACAACAAAACAAAAACCTGCTGCACCAAATGCCAACAATAAATAAATGCACACAACAAGTTTTCTTCTTGGCATCCATTTTTCCAATCGCTTCGATAAACCATTTTTTATTTTTTGAAAGAAATCATTTTTTTCTGGCTGATGCTTCTCATGTTCAGTATGTTCATTTACCTCATCGACTTCAATGTCGTTCAAAGCCAGTCCTGCATGGGCATGGGGATCGTTATAATGATACTGAAATTTTTCAGCTTTCAATAGCCACACTGAAATAACCGGTACCAAAGTTTGTGCGGCAACAAAAGAAACAATCATCGCAAATGCGATAGACAATGACAACGGAAGGAACATTGCTTTTGGCACGCCGTTCATTACAAAAGATGGAGCGAACACAGCGAGAATGCACAACAGGATTAATAATAATGGGAATGAAATTTCTGAACAAGCATCGAGTATTGCCTGCTTTTTATTTTTCCCCATTTCCAAATGCTGATGGATATTTTCAATGGTAACCGTTGCTTGATCCACCAAAATACCAATGGCAAGTGCAAGCCCGCTCAACGTCATGATATTGATTGTTTGCCCTGCAAGATTTAAAAAGAAAACCGCGCTCAGCACTGCAACCGGAATGGTAATGATCACGACTAAGCTGCTACGCCAATCTCGCAAAAAAAGCAGCACCATTAACCCGGTTAATATTGCCCCAAGAATTCCTTCTGTCATCAAACTCTTTGCAGCGTTGATAACAAACACTGACTGATCAAATTCATAAGTGATATTGATATCATCAGGCAACAGTGATTTCATATCCGGCAGTTTTTTTCGGAGCGTGTTCACCACATCAATCGTTGATGCATCGGCAGTTTTCACAACTGGGATATACACGGAACGTTTGCCATTCACCAGTGCGTAATCAACAGTAACATCTGCTGCGTCCGCGACACGTGCAACATCTTTCACAAAGATGGTTGTTGAGCCATTGCTCTTTACAGGAATGTCATTGAACTGTTCTACTTTTTCTTCCAATGAATTGATGGTAGTGAAATACATCATACTATCAACGCGCAAATTTCCCGCAGGCGTGATCGCGTTGTTTTTAACTACAGCTTCCACCACTTCATCAGGAGAAAGATTGAATGTTCTTAATTTTTGTGGATCAACATTGATCACAATCGTTCTTGCATTTGAACCGAAGGGTGGAGCGGAAGACATTCCAGGAACCGTTGCAAACAAAGGACGGATGCGAGTGAGCGCAATATCAAAAATATCTTTGAGCGATTTTGTTTTGCTCGAAAAAACCAATTCGCCCACCGGCAATGAAGATGCATCGAAACGAATTACCTGCGGTGGCAATGCACCTGGTGGAAAAAATGCAGACACACGATTTACCTGCAATGCCACCTGCGCCGATGCCTCAGCCATATTGGTGCTTTCATAAAATGTTAGTTTAATAAGCGATAAGCCCTGCACATTTTTGCTCTCAATATTTTTTACTCCATTGATATATAAAAACTGATCCTGCATTCTTGTTGCAAAAAAACCTTCCATTTGTTTTGGCGACATACCGCCATATTGTTCAATCACATAAATGGTCGGAAGATTAAGTTTCGGGAATATATCAATGGGTATTGTGCGAACGGCTACAACAGAAAATAATAAAAGACCCATGAACAGCACGAGCACTGTGATCGGTCTTTTTAAAGCTGCACGTACCATGAATTATTTTTTAATTGATTGAATGAATGAATCGAGATTGCCGGTTGACGCTGCTTTATCAAGGTTCGCAAGTAGCCAATCGTTGAGCGTTTGCACATAATCAGATTGGGCGCGATACAAAACGAAAGACGCGTTCGTCAAATCGATCAGGTTGATAATACCTGCTTTATATTGAGCCGTCTTTTGATTGTATGTATCCTGCGATGATTTTATCTGAACAGGGATTTCAAACAAATTTGTTACCGCGGTGCGAATCGCTTCTTCCGCCTGATTGTTTACATTGTTCAACGAAAGCTGCTGCTGCTGTAAAGCATAATCACTGGCAACAGTATTATAATGGCTGATGGCTAATTTATCTTTTCGGTGAACGGTATTAAAAAGATCATACACGAAAGTTGCGCCTACCATATAATTAAAACGCTGATAACCGAATCCTTCACCCAATGATTTATAATTTCCGTTATAATCGATGCTGGATCCACGTCCCCAGCCCGTTGCTGTGAGAAAAATTTTGGGCAAATAAGTTTTCTTTACCAAATTTTCCGTTTGTATGTATAACAGTTCTTCCTTGTTATAATAATCAATTAGTGGATTGCCGGAACTATCACCATAATTATTATGCGATAAAATATCAAGCGCATCCAGATAATTTTTTGTTTGAGAAGTATCAATCAAAAAATAATTTGGTGCGATGCCAGTTAAATAAGAAAGCTGTTGCTGCAGTTGTCTAATTTGTCCATCGGTTTGATTATAAGTGATGCGGCTTTTTGATAATTCCGCCATTGCCAACGAAGAATCTGCACCGGCTTTAATGCCGCTTCGCGTTACAGCTTCAATCACTTTATAAACGGCTTCGTATCGACTTACATTTTCTTTATCAATCGCCAATTGAAATTGACTTTTAAGAATGTCGAAATATAGTTTTCCAACGCGCCACTTCAGCAAATATTTTTCTCTGTCTAAATCCGCTTGCGTAAGGTTTGCGTAAGCTTTTGCATTATCAACCTTTGCTTTTTTCAAACCAAAATCAAGCAATTCATATTGTGTTTGAAAAATAGCGATGTTGCCAATGGCAGATTGATAATCGTTTGAAGCGCGAACACCACTTGATGTAGAAGGTATTATTCCATAAGACAGATAAGAACCGGGAATAGAATTATCAGTTCCTAAATTCAGTTCATCTGCCACAAAAGCATTTGGCAAAAATGAATGTTTTGCATCTGTGACGGCTGCTTTTGATGCATCTATCAATGCTTGCTTTTGTAAAAGAACAGGCATGTGATGTTCAGCAGAATCCACAAAATCGGATAAGGAATAATTTTTTTGTTGCTGCGCTTGGGCAGCATTAATAAACAACGCTGATATTAATAATATAAAACAGGTTGCGTTTTTATTAAAACCGACCATGAAAGAATTTTTAATGAATAAAATAAATTCAGAAAAGAGAAGGAGAGATTAACTCAAAGAAGGAGGACCGCGAAGTAATGTTGAATTTATTTTGATGTCAGCAATATGCTCATCCTTGAAAAAGGATTTCGGGGTGACTTTCGAATAAAAAGATTGAAGCTGAAAATCATGAGAAGGAACTATAACTGCATCTTTCGGATGAAAACGCTTATTAAGATAAGAAAGATGCTTATCCTTTTTATTATCGCTTTTGGATATAAACGTTTTTGTAAAAGCGGATTTAGCAGGAATATCTTTCTGATAATTATTTCCCTCCAAAGATTGCTGTGAATGAGAAGAAGTATATCTTAAAAGAAGCTGAACAGTAAAAAAAGCAAAGTAAACTGCCAACAAAAGCAATTTATAAAACAGCTTACTATATTGTTTTTTACCTGAATACATAAAAGCCAAAGGTATAAAATCCTTGATGTGTTCGTTAATGATCAAAAAACTTACTGTCTATTTTAACAAAGCTATCGACAATAACTCTACTTTTGCCGCAAATTATTAAGCATGGCGCTCAATTCTTTTATGAAGATTTTTATGCCGAAGGATAGGGTTTTCTATTCTTTGTTTGAGGAAGTTGCTGATGGCGTTTCTATTATGGGCAAGATGATGAAGGAACTGGTTTCAGAAACAGATTATGACAAGCGGGCAACCATTACTAAAAGAATCGAAGATCAGGAGCATGTGAACGATGATCTTACACATAGAATCTTCACAGAGCTGGGTAGAAATTTCATCACTCCTTTTGACCGCGAGGATATTCATTATCTCGCTACTTCTCTGGATGATATTTGTGATTATATCTATGCAACTGCAAAGAAAATCAATATCTATAAAGTGAATCCAAATGATACCGGCATTAAAAAAATGGCAGAGCTGATAGACCAGGGCGCAGAGCAGATAAAAATTGCTGTAAAAGAATTGCGCAATATGAAAAACATGCGGAACATTACCGACGCATTGGTGAAAGTGAACAGCATCGAAAACCAGGCCGATGATATTTTTGATATGAGCATTGAGCGCTTATTTGAAACAGAGCCGGATGCAAAAGAAGTGATCAAGAAAAGAGAAATTTATCAGGTAATGGAAATCGTTACCGATAAATGTGAAGACGCTGCAAATGTGATTGAATCCATTATTATTAAATACGCCTAATCAATGTCAAAATTTGAAAATGGCTCAATTGCACAACGCATAACCCTTCATTTTCAAATTGAGCCATTGCGCAATTTTCAAATTTGCTAATTAACAGCTTATGTCTTTCCTCGTCCTCATCATTATACTTGCACTTGTTTTTGACTACATCAATGGTTTTCACGATGCAGCAAATTCAATCGCAACCATTGTTTCTACAAAAGTGTTAACACCGTTTCAGGCTGTACTGTGGGCTGCGCTGTTCAACTTCGCTGCCTTTTTTATTTCAAAATATTATTTTGGGGAATTTAAAATCGGCAACACCATTGCCAAATCGATCAATGAAAATTTTATTACACTCAATGTAATTTTAGCAGGGCTGCTCGCAGCTATTTCCTGGAATTTGTTCACCTGGTGGTTCGGCATTCCTTCCAGCTCATCGCATACTTTGCTGGGAGGCTTTATGGGCGCGGCTTTAACGCATGCTGGAGGATGGAGCGTAAACGGGCATAATGTAATTAATTATGCAAAAGTGATCCCAACTTTTCTTTTCATTTTTCTTGCACCAATTATTGGGATGGTTATCGGATATGTAATCACGGTTATTATTATTAATATATGCCGAAGGGCAAATCCATATAAAGCAGATAATTGGTTCCGGCGACTGCAACTGCTTTCTTCCGCATTATTTAGTCTTGGTCATGGTGGCAACGATGCGCAAAAAGTGCTTGGCATCATCGCTGCCGCAATGGTTGCAAATGGCGATTTGCATAATATAAAAGACGTGCCAAACTGGGTTCCTTTTGCATGCTTCACTGCCATTGCTTTTGGCACTATGAGTGGTGGATGGAAGATTGTGAAGACAATGGGAACACGCATCACAAAAGTTACTCCGCTGGAAGGTGTAAGTGCGGAAACAGCAGGCGCGATAACATTATTTTTAACTGAAAAATTAGGGATACCCGTAAGCACAACACATACCATCACCGGATCGATCATTGGCGTTGGCGCAACAAAGCGTTTGTCTGCCGTTCGCTGGGGCGTTACCATCAATTTGCTTTGGGCATGGATATTAACCATTCCGGTAAGCGCTTTACTCGCAGCTATTTACTATTTCATTCTCCATTTGATAAAGCACAATTTTTTTCACTAGAGCGTAACTAGTTATTGTATATCATCCTTTTTTATTATTCGCCAATCTTTACTACTTTGCCTGCCGATTAATAAATTATGAAAGGAATTATTCTTGCAGGCGGCTCGGGCACTAGGCTTCACCCAATCACTTTTGCAATAAGCAAACAGATTATGCCTGTTTATGATAAGCCGATGATCTATTATCCGCTTTCAACTTTGATGATGGCGGGAATCAACGAGATATTGATCATTTCCACTCCGCACGATCTTCCTCTTTTTAAAAAATTATTTGGTGACGGATCTCAGTTCGGCTTAAAATTGTTTTATGCGGAACAGCCATTGCCTAATGGACTTGCGCAGGCTTTTGTTATCGGTGAAGAATTCATAGGAAACGATAATGTTGCACTTGTTCTTGGCGATAATATTTTTTACGGATCTGGTCTTGGCAAACAACTTGAAAAAAACACAAAGCCCGATGGTGGCATTGTATATGCATATCATGTGAGCGATCCTGAAAGATATGGCGTGGTGGAATTTGATAAGGATATGAATGCGATTTCTATTGAAGAAAAACCAGCAAAACCAAAAAGCAATTATGCTGTTCCGGGATTATATTTTTATGATAACAGCGTGGTTGAAATTGCAAAAAACTTGAAGCCATCACCACGTGGTGAATATGAAATAACTGACGTTAACAAAGAATATTTGAAACGAGGGAAATTGAAAGTTTCTATTATGGATCGAGGAACAGCGTGGCTCGATACTGGGACTTTCGATTCGTTGATGCAGGCATCGCAATTTGTGCAGGTGATCGAACAAAGACAAGGAATTAAAATTGCATGCATTGAAGAGATTGCTTACCGCAAAGGTTTTATTAATAAAGAACAAGTGGAAATAATGGCAAAGCCCTTATTAAAAAGTGGCTATGGCGAATATTTATTACAAGTGATTAATAATTTTTAAAGATGTCAAAAAAGATTCTCGTTACTGGTGGCTGTGGTTATATTGGTTCTCATACGCTTGTTGATCTTGTTGAAAACGGCTTCGATGTGGTTTGTGTAGATAACAATTCCCGATCGAACCCCCGCATGTTGGAAGGTGTTGAAAAAATAACAGGAAAAAAAATCAAAAACTACAAAGTTGATCTTTGCAATTTTGATGACACATTCGCCATTTTTCAGGAAAACGATGACATCGATGGCATCATTCATTTTGCAGCCTATAAAGCAGTTGGCGAATCTGTTGAGCAGCCATTGATGTATTTCGAGAACAATATTGTTTCTCTTATCAATTTGCTGAAATGTGTGCAGGAATTTAATATTCCCAACTTCGTTTTTTCGTCATCATGCACGGTGTATGGCAATCCTGATGAAATTCCTGTTACAGAAAAAACAATTCCAAAGCCTGCAGAATCGCCCTATGGATATACCAAACAAATGGGCGAACAGATCATCAATGAATTTTCAAAAGCATCAACATGCAAATGTATTTTGCTGAGATATTTTAATCCAGTTGGTGCACATCCAACCATATTAATCGGCGAATTGCCAATTGGCAAGCCAGCAAATCTGATTCCTGCCATCACACAAACGGCTATCGGAAAAATACCGCAGATGATGGTTCACGGTGATGACTATCCTACGAGAGACGGTTCGTGCATGCGCGATTTTATTCATGTGAGCGATATTGCACATGCGCATACACTTTCGTTGGAGTATTTATTGAACGACAAAAGCAGTTTGCGCTGCGAAGTTTTTAATCTTGGTTCAGGAAATGGCGTTACAGTTCTTGAAGCAATCAAAGCGTTTGAAAAAGTGAGTGGCACTTCATTGAATTATATCATTGGCCCGCGCCGCCCGGGAGATGTGGTTGCTATTTATGCTAATAACCATCTTGCAAAAACTAAATTAGGGTGGGACACAAAATATTCTTTGGAAGATATGATGTTAACAGCCTGGAAATGGGAGCAGAAATTGAAACTTGATGAGAAATTTTATAATGCAAAATTTTCGGAACTGAATTGAGTTCTCTCGCAAAGGCGCAAAGACGCAACGAAGTTCATATTGATAATTCAAAGCGTGCCCGAGCAGAGGGGCAGAGAAGAATAAATAAAATTATCCGCAAATCAGGTTCAGGTAAATCAGAAAAATCAGGTCAAAATCGTGGTCAAGAATCCAAACATCTGCTTTACTTTTGCGCTTCAAGTTTAGTAATCAATAAATCATTTTAATCAATAGCATAATGTTAAAAGATATTCAGGTAACAGGAAAGAAAGATACGCGCAGCGGATTTGGCGATGGCATTGTGGAAGCAGCGAGAAAAAATCCAAACATCACTGCGCTCACTGCAGATTTAGCGGGATCATTGAAGCTACAGCAATTCATTAAAGAATTTCCTGATCGTTTTTTTCAGTGTGGCATCGGTGAAGCGAACATGATAGGGATTGCAGCCGGAATGACAATTGGCGGAAAAATTCCTTTCACTACCACTTTTGCAAATTTCTCAACGGGTCGGGTGTATGATCAGATACGTCAATCAATTGCATATTCAGGAAAGAATGTAAAAATCTGCGCATCTCATGCAGGATTGACATTGGGCGAGGATGGCGCAACACACCAAATATTAGAAGATATTGGATTGATGAAAATGTTGCCTGGCATGACTGTTATTGTGCCTTGCGATTATGCTCAAACAAAAGCTGCAACACTTGCTATTGCAGATTATGTTGGTCCAGTTTATTTGCGTTTCGGCAGACCAGTTTGGCCCATCTTCACTTCGGATCTTCCTTTTGAAATTGGTAAAGCGCAAACATTTTCTGAAGGAACTGATGTGACAATTTTTGCATGCGGTCACTTGGTTTGGAAAGCGATTGAAGCAGGAAAGGTTTTACAGGAAAAAGGAATTTCAGTTGAAGTAATAAACATACACACTATTAAGCCGCTCGATGTGGAAGCGGTAATCAAATCCATCAGCAAAACAAAATGCGCCGTTACTGCCGAAGAGCATAACATTATTGGCGGTTTGGGAGATGCGATTGCGCAAGTTGCCGCAAAAAATCTTCCTATACCAATTGAATATGTTGGCACAAATGATACATTCGGAGAGAGCGGAACACCGGATCAACTGCTGGAAAAATATGGGTTGACTCCACAACATATTGTTGATGCGGCGGAAAGAGTGATGGCGAGAAAAGGTTAGATTATAAAGTGAAAATCCCAACCATACAAGGAATTATCGATCGACGTATTTTAATCAACTTTACTGTTGACCCT
>CAIYPC010000452.1 GCA_903927975.1 uncultured Bacteroidota bacterium
AATATATTCTTTAAAATAATTTATTCTTTGTTCATCGTCCACAACACCATCTTTCAATTCATCTTTGAATGAAGCACCATTCTCGGTTACAATAATTTCTTTGATATTTTTATATGCAGAAAATTTTTTCAAAATCCGATAAAAACTCATCCCATTTATTTCCCAGCCCATACTTGTTCGCGTCACCTGACGCCTTGCCGCTTTCACTTCGGAAGCCATTAGAATTGGAATGAGTGGATTATATTTTATGACTACAGGGAAATAATTTTGTAGCCCGATGAAGTCAAAATCAAAAGCCATCCTGTCTTTGAATTTCCATGCTTGGTTATACAGCTCGAGCTTATCCAAAAATTTAAAATCTTCACGTGGGTATCCATCGCCAAACGTCGGCTCCAATAATAATCTATTCAACAAAACATCCGCACGCATCGCAGCATCAACATCGTCGTGCTTATTCGTGTATGGTATTGTTTCGGAACATGAAAATGTAGTACCGATATATGCCTTTGGAACAACCTTCCGCAAAATTCTTCCGCCTTCTGCCTGTGCAAGCGCAGCATGATGAACTGCAGATAAAAAATTTCTCATGCCCATTTTTCCGGGCGCATGTTTGCCGAGCATATAACCCAATGATGTGAATCCAAAAGGCTCATTTAGTACAATCCAATTTTTTACTTTGCTTCCAAATTCCTCTGCACAAATTGTTACATAACGACTGAACCATTTCAACATTAAATGACTAGACCACCCACCCTCTTTCTCAAGTGCAGCCGGTAAATCCCAATGATATAATGTAACAAATGGAATCAGATCAAGCTTGAGGCATTCATCGATCACGCGATGATAAAATAAAATCCCCTCCTTGTTGATCTTGCCTGTTCCTTCCGGCAATATTCGTGGCCATGAAATGGAGAAACGAAAAACTTTGAAACCGAGCGCTTTTACCAAAAGCAGATCATCTTTGTATCGATGATAAAAATCACAGGCTATATAAGGATTGTGGCGGCTTTTTATCTTTCCGCTTTTTTTTGAAAAAGTATCCCAGATCGATAATCCTTTTCCATAAGAATCATGAGCGCCTTCATTTTGAGCAGCCGCAATGGCAACTCCCCATAAAAAATCATTTCCGAAATCGTTCGCAGAAAATTTTATTTCGTGGTCTCGCACATAAAAGATTAATCAGCAAAATTTGCACGAAACAATGTTACTACAATATTAAGATTGGGTTATCTTTTTGAGTTGCTCCCAATCATCAGGAGCAATCCATTGAATGCTTTCATCTTTTTTGAACCATGTCATCTGACGCTTTGCATAATGGCGAGTATTTTTTTTTATGGCATCAATTGCTTCCTGCAAACTTATTTTATCATCGAAATAATCAAACAGCTCTTTGTAGCCAACCGTTTGAAGTGCATTCAAATTTCTATTTGACATTAAATTTTTTGCTTCATCAATCAAACCTTTTTCGATCATCCCGTCAACACGACTATTAATATTTCTATGCAATTCTTCTTTTGATAATTGAAGTCCGATTTTTTTAATATTAAAAGGTCTTTCTTTTTTTTGCTGGGAACGAAAAGAAAGGATTGATTTTCCTGTACACAACTTTACTTCAAGCGCACGCATCATGCGCTGTGGGTTTTGAATTTCTCCTGATTGATAAAATTCGGGATCATGATTTTTTATTTCTGCTTGTAGCCAATCGATGCCTTCTTCATCATAATGTGATTGTATTTTTTTTCTTACGGACAAATCAATAGCTGGCATTTCATCAAGACCTTCACAAAATGCTTTCACATACAAACCCGTGCCACCAACCATTACAGCCATTTCGTTTTCTTGAAAAATTTCATCAGCCCATTCAAGTGAAAGATTTTCAAAAACCCCGGCATTCACCTCTTCATGTATAGAATGAGAATTGATAAAGTAATGATGAACTGATTGTAACTCTTCTATAGAGGGTTTTGCAACGCCAATATTTAATTCCTTAAAACACTGGCGAGAGTCTGCTGAAATTATTTTTGTGCGTAGATGTTGTGCAAGGCTAATGGCGGCAGACGTTTTGCCAACGGCGGTGGGGCCAACAATAATAATAGCGGTTTTATCTTTCAATTTTTATAAGCTTGTAAAGAACTTAACAAAATTGCATACTAAACTTCAGCGTCATCTGCACTTTGTTCTTCTTCGTCTTCACTAACTTCTTCGGATTCTTCACCATCCTCAGTGTCACCTTCCGTCGTAAATCCTTCAGCATTTTTTGTGAGATCATATTTTTCTTCAACCTCCGCCAGCTTATCCCCTACTAAACTTTTAGTGCCATATTGCGATGGCGCAATGCCTTTGGTTTTTATAACAGCGGGATAATCCTTTTTGAAATCTTCTTCTCTGGAAACATTAATAAGCTCAACCCAAAAAGACCAATTTTTTACGAAGTCATATACAAAAACAAACTTTTGATTAGGTTGCTTTATCTCAGAACCGATGGTTGTTACAGCCATTATCAAAGGTTCTACTTTATATTGCTTATCATATTTTTCCTTCGAAATTTCCTTTCCTCGTTGCCATTGATCATTGCTGCGATAAAAAGTTGACTGATGCTTATTGTCAAATTCGTATGCTTTCAATATCACATTATTCAAATCCAAAAAAGATTGTGTGTGCCTAGCAGCCACATCACGGTAAACACTATCATCCTCTTCAAAATAAACCCTGAATTTTAAAA
>CAIYPC010000453.1 GCA_903927975.1 uncultured Bacteroidota bacterium
AATCATCATCTTTTTTAATGCTTGATTTGACAAAAGCTGCACGCCTTGGTGCATGAACAATTGCGCCCATTCCTTTGATCCCTTTCCATAAGACTTCATTGAATAAATCTTCAGGCACTTTATCTTCTTTGGTGAAATCAAAACCTGCAGATTTTTTTGCAAGCTCATTCCATGCTGTATTTTTTTCTGTGAGATCAATGTTTGCTGGCAAGGAATTGAAAGCTGTTAAATCAGGCGTTGCTGAAAAGCTGCGCCACATCGGCGTTGCAGCCGCATCGTATTGACTCATTGGTGCGAGGCCCAGTATCAATTCAATTGTCCTTACCATTGAAGTGGTTGAATACATGGTGTGATCAACAAAATGGCGTTTCACATATCCGCCAGCAACATAAGCAGTGGTACGATGCGCGTCAACATGATCAGGTCCATTTTGCGCATCATCTTCTACAATAAAAACTACGCTCT
This sequence comes from uncultured Bacteroidota bacterium, assembly GCA_903927975.1. GTDB lineage: Bacteria > Bacteroidota > Bacteroidia > Chitinophagales > Chitinophagaceae > Puia. The sequence goes on from CAIYPC010000453.1 coordinate 466, forward strand.
CTTTCCAAACAGGGCTTTTGCTTAAGTACTCAACAAATTCACCGATCGCCAAATCATTATCAGCAACATGAACAAAAGGAGTTGGTCTTCCTTTGGCAAGCCCTTCAGTATGATCGTTGATGATACGCAACGTATTCAAATGTGGAAGCGCATTGATATTTACCAACGAATCAAAATCTCTTTTCCACTGGCTCACTCTTGTAGTGTCTCTCACTCTCTGATCCCAACTCGTGTAGTAGGTGCAAAAATGATTTTTAAGCACAGGTATATTTGGTTTATAATCATCAGCGAATTCTCCATAATTTCTATAGCTAACACCTGCACGTTTGCAATGATCCCAAATAAAACCGTTTTTGTTATTAGCAATTTCGCGATTGCCTTCCGCATCATAAACACCGCCACGGCCTCCATAACTTGTTGGCCATGTTTTTTCAAGATAATCTGTTGCATAAGCACCGAGGCTCCAGTTGTGGCCATCGGCGCTAACTTCTGCATCGCAATAAAAATTATCGAGCAGCACAAATTCATTTACGATTGCATGTTGATTGGGAGTAACATGCTCACCAAAAAGCACAAGACTGGTATCTCCATTACCTTCTTTCACATCACCAAGCACCTGGTCGTAAGTGCGATTTTCTTTTATGATATAAAACACATATTTAATTGGCGAAGTATCGCCAACCTTCATTGGTATTGGGTTTCCAGCTTCTCCATCTGCATGGAGTTCTTTTGTTTTTGTGTAAGGCGTATTTTCATAAACAAGCTGCGAATATGCACTCAATTCTTTTTCATTCGGCTCATTAAAAATGCTTAACGTTCCTTTGAATAGACCTCCTATGTATTGAACTTCTTTCGGTTTGCCTTTATCACCGCCCTGAAAATCTACATGTTGTTTTCGCTTAATTGGATTCGGTCCATCGGGGTTTGCCATTGATGAAAACCCTTTTCCATTCGCCACAAAAACTTTTTTGCCAACTACCTTTATTGCGGTAGGGTACCAGCCAACGGGAATAAATCCTTTTGACTTGCTATTGCCTGGATTGCTGATATCAAACACAGCCAAACAATTATTATCAGCATTTGCTACATACAATGTTTTTTCGTCAGTGCTCAAAGCAAGCCCATTCGTGGTTGATCCGCTTGGTGCATCGGGAAACAATGCAGCATTTAATGTTTCAAGTGTTTTTCTTTTTATTAAGTCAATCACCGAAACAGAATTATCATTTGCATTTGCGACAAAAAGATATTTATTGTTTTTACTTAATACCATGTCATTGGGATTATCGCCAACAGCCATTTCACCAGAGAAATTTTTTTGTTCCGTATCAAAAATTAAAACCTTATCACAGCCCCAGCAAGTGATGTAGAGTTCTTTTTTATTTTTTGAGAGAAGGCATGTGTATGCTTCTGCTGCCAATTGATATTTCTGAATGATTTTTTTTGTGACGATATCAATCAGATACAATGAATTATTTTCTTTCGTGACCAAATACATAATATGCTTCGCATCATCAATATCAAAACCTGCGGGGGAAATTTTTACTGGCCATTTTTCGCCGAGCTTTATAGTGTCTTTTAAATGGAGTTTATTATTGACTATGGCATATTTAAGGATCCAATTATCATTTCCACCGGAAGCGTATAAAAATTTCTCATCATCACTAAATTTCAATCCCAGCCACGATTTGGGGATGTCAATGCTGTCCAATCTTTTTTCATTTTTAACATCGATCAATTGTAATGATTGAATGCTTTGTCCATTGTTGGTGACCGCCATGTATTTTTTTGATTTACTCACTGCGATATTAAGCGGCAGATCTCCTAACTGAATGCTTTTGCCAACAGGGGTTAATGACCAACCATTGGGAAGCATGATGCGATTTTGCACCAGGTTACTTTGATTAGTTTGTTGACAAAAAACTTTGGAAACGATAAAGGCGAAAAAGAACAATATTATTTTTTTCATCTGACAAAAATTTGAAATGTAAAACTCAAATTAAACTGTGAGAGATATCGAAGCTTTCATAAAATTAATAAGAAAATAATTTAGACAAACATTTGTTCTGCAATTGCAACTGACTCGGGCTTTCCCACATCTACAAATTTAGAACCGCTGTGATCAAAGCAGAGAATATTTTCTTTTTTAGAAAGCTCCAGGTAAACATCAACAATAGAAAATTTCCCTTCTAGCTTTACAAGAGAAAAAATTCTAGGATTGATAATGTGAATGCCGCTAAATGCTTTTTCAATAAGTGTATTTTTTTGTCTTGTTATTTTTTCTTCTCCTGTTTTTGTGTTTTTCCATCCGCAGAGTTCATTCTTTTCATCAAACAAAAAATATCTGGAAGTTTTTCTGTTGCTCACAGCAAGCATTGCCAATGGTTTTTTTGTTTGATAACATGCGATCATTTTATCCAAATTCAAATCAGTCAATACATCAGCATTAATAACAAGAAATGGATTATTATCAAAATACCATGATGCTTTTTTTAAGCCGCCACCAGTTTCAAGCACTTCATTCGATTCGTCGCTAATGGTAATGTTGCTTCCCCAACCTTTATTGTTTTTTATTGAATCAATTATCTGTTCTGAAAAATGATGTACGTTCACAATTAGTTCGGTTATGCCAAACTGTTGCAAGTATTCAATGTTTCTTTGAAGGAGACTTTTGCCACTCACCAATGCCAATGCTTTAGGATGCTTGTCTGTCCAAGGTTTGAAGCGAGTGCCAAGCCCCGCAGCGAATATCATTGCTTTCATGTCTATCATTTGAGAAGGCAAATTTCAAGTAAAATGATGAAA
>CAIYPC010000454.1 GCA_903927975.1 uncultured Bacteroidota bacterium
CAATCACATCCTAAAAAATAATTTATTTCCCAATCAGGTTGTCAATATTGCCAATCCAAAAAATTATCCAGTAACTTATATTGTAAAATCAATTGAAGATTTTTGTGGCAAAAAAGGCAGCTTTACAAAAGTTCATAAAGGTGCAAAGTTCTCCATTGATATTTCTTTTATAGAACCTGTTTTCAAATTGTTGAATATCGAATTCAATGAAGTTTATCTTCTGCAGCTATTAAAAAAATATTATTCCTGAAATGTCTTATAGAACCGCAGTAATAAAACAAAGAATTGAATTTATAATTATTTACCCAATCGTTTTTTTAGGAAAAATATACGGGAGGATTCGCCCATTAAAAACGCCCACTTCTGCTTTTCTTTTTTCTCCTTCCGCGGATCTTGGTGGGGCTATAAAAGTGAACGCAGATATTGCTGAATGTATAAAGAATAAAAAGCCATTAATAATATTTACCAAGAAACCAAAAAACAATGGCTTCATAAAATTATTTGATGGATTTCAATGCCTTGACCTTGGCAAAAAAATCGATAACAAGGTTTATCATTTTGTAAATATATTTTATCGTGGCGTGTTGGCTTCATGGATCAACAAATCTAAAAATGTAGTTATTTTCGGCGGCGAATGTCTCTACTTTTATAAAATGCTTCCGCATGTGCGAAAAGAAGTGAAGCGTGTTGAGCTTTGCCATTTAGAAACTTGGTTTCCTTATAGCATTGGCTTTATTGATCTAATCAGCGATAGAATATTCAGCACGCTCAAACTAAAAGAAAAAGTTATTGAGCAATACAAAGCCAACAATGTAGATGAAAAATTTTATGAGCGCCTTCATTTCGTTGAAAACAAAATCAATATTCCTGCATATCATGAAGTTAATAATACAAACCTCGAAGTAGTTTTTATAGGAAGAGGTTCGGCGCAAAAAAGAGTTCATCTCATTGCAGCAATTGCAAAGTCAATGAATGAGAAAAACTATCCTGTCCACTTTTCTTTTGTTGGAGATGTTAGCACTAAAATTCCTGCTAATGATTTTCCATATTGCAAATTCTACGGCAATGTGAAAGAAGAAGAAATGCTGAATTCAATTTATCAGCAATCTGATGTATTGATACTAACATCAAGCTATGAAGGGCTTCCCGTTGTGGTGATGCAAATGATGGCTTATGGAAAAGTTGTTCTTTCAACTGCAGTGAACGCCATACCTGATTATATCAAGCATAATGAAAATGGCCTCTTGATAAAGGCAACCGATGAAAAAGAAATTGTTGAAGAGGGCACTGAGCTATTAAAAACGCTGATTGACAATCCTTCATTAAAAAACAGGTTAGGTTTAAAGAGCAGAGAAATTGCTATTGAAAAATTTAATGGCGAGCTTTTCTGTAAAGAGTTTTCAAAATTTTTTGTGTGATATTTTGAAAATAGAAAAGCCTGTCTTAGGAGGGAGCAGGCTTTTCTGTGTTAGGGTTTAATGGAAAGCGAATGTTAGTCCGCCCTTAATTATTCAACCACCAATATGTGATGCTTAACTACTTCAAATGACTTAATTCAAGTCCCATAAATACCTCTTTTCAGGTAAAATATTGAACAGGCAATACTATATTAAATAATGCAAATCGGTTTGGCAAGTTTACAGGTGTGTATTTTAAACACATAATTGTGCAGTTTGGCCTATGTGAAACGTGACAGGAATTCTTCCTTCCTCCTAACCGCAACATCAATTAAGGCGCCATCGCTCATTTCTACATGGCCGCCTCTTCCGCGGTGATACTTTTTTATTTCCGTAAGATTGATGATGTGAGAATGATGTATTCTAAAAAAAATTGCTTCGGGCAATATTTCTTCATATTCCTTCACGCTTTTCGATGAAATGATTTTTTCTCTCCCCTTAATAAAAATATGTGTATAGCTTCCGCTGGCTTCGCACCTGATAATGTCGCCCATTGAAATAAAAATGAGACCTTCTTTGGAAGGAAATGCAATTTTGCGCAAAGTTTCATTTTTATTTTTGAGGTTATCAAGCAAATTTTTCAACTGCAACCCAAGGTTTTTCGAGTTGATGTTTGCGGCAGCTTTTCCAACCGCAATTTTTAATTCATTAATGTTGATTGGCTTGAGCAAATAATCCAACGCGCTATATTTGAAAGCCTTTAATGCATAATCATTGAAAGCAGTGATAAAAATCACTTCAAAATTTACAGGCATTAATTTGTCAAGTATATCAAATGCATTCCCGTAAGGCATCTCTATATCCAAAAAAAGAAGATCCGGCGAGTGCTGTTGAATCAGTGCAATAGCCTGCTGAGCATCTCTTGCTTCGGCAATAACTTCTACCTCAGCACAAAATTCATTGAGCATTTTCCTCAGAACGTTTATATTCTTGGGCTCATCGTCAACGATAATGCTTTCTATCATGTGGTGTGCATCTTTTCAATTTCTTTTAAAGGGAATTTGATGACCACCTCCGTTCCAAGCACATTTCTGTTTTCGTCTTCAAGGTCATTTATATTGATGATAATTTTGGAGGAATGAACCTTATTAAACATCTCAATCCTTCTCGCTGTTAAATCCATACCCCTCGACTGATACTCTATGGAATTGCTTCCTTTGAATTGTTGTGATAATTTTCTTCCTATGCCATTATCAAAAATAACAGAGACAAGATACTCTTCATTTTTTTCAAACTTAATAATCAGTTCTCCCTTATTGTCTTCACGATATCTAATGCCGTGCCTTATAGCATTTTCAACATAAGGCTGCAATATCATTGGCGGAATAAAATAATTATTTTTGGTTATGCCATCTGCAATAATCGAAAAAGTGAATTTATCTTCAAAACGTTTTTGCTCAAGTTCTAAATAAGCAGTTATATAACTAATTTCATCAGTGATGCTAATAGATGGTTTGGAAGAATTGTCGAGTGTGAGCCTTATTAATTTTGAAAAATTTGAAATGAACTCATTAGCACCGATGATGTCTTTATCAATTACATAATGCTGAATTGAATTGAGGCAATTGAAAATAAAATGAGGATTCATCTGGCTTTTGAGTGCCATTTGTTCCAATTCTGAAATCCTTCTCACCGTCTCTGATTTTTCATTCTCTTTTTTGCGGATTGTCGCTATCCTGTAATTAATAATGAGCCATAAAAAAATTACTATCAAAGCAATCATCAATATCCTGAACCACAATTGTTCCCAAATTGTTTTTGCAACAGCAAAAGGCACTTTGATCAAATTACTTTTAACGCCAAATTTATTGACGGCTTTTAACTGCAGCTCATACTTTCCTGATCGTAGCGATGTATAATTCAATAGTGTCGTATTTGTGGATCTCCAGTTTGAGTCTAACCCGATAAGACGATATTGATAGGAAATTTTGCCAGCCGACTTATATGAAATTCCTACAAATTGAAACTCGATATTATTGTTTTCAGGAGTTAATACAAAATTTGTGCTGTCGGGAAATAGTTGACGGGAAAGCGTATTTATTCCGGTTATCTGCAAATTGCAAATTGATTTTTTAGAAATCTGCGCTTCGTTGAAATATGCAATCCCCTGCGGAGTGCCAACATAAATTTGTTCTCCATCTGCATACACCGCATTTATAATATCTGAGTTAAGACCATCGGCACTTGTGAAAGATGTAATTGCCCAGCCAGTATCTGAATGGGATATTTTATTGAGCCCTTTATCTGTTCCAACCCAAATGGCATTTTCTGAAAGAAAAATATTACGGCAAATATTGCTAGTAAGCCCATCGCTCTCCGTAATATTTGAAATGATTTTATTGTCTTTAAACGCAACTATTCCTGAGCCGTTGGTTGCTACCCAAATAGGTCCATCGTTGGTTTTACTAATGGCGTTAATTCTGCTTCTGAAAACATTGTTGCTATCGCCGAGGTAAATAATTTTTTTGTTGCTATCTATAATATATAAACCGTTCAATGTGCCTATGCAAAACATTTTTCCATTCGAAAAAGCACAAGTCGCTCTATCTTTCCAAATTATATCTTTAAAGCTAAAATGATTTGCATCTGTTCTAACAACTGTGCGGCTGGAGCTTATTATTAATGAATTGTTTGACTCAACAGAAATAGATTTAATTGCAGCAAAATCATAGTAATATTCTGCTATTTTCTTTTTTTCTATATCCAACCGGAAAACACCATTATCGGTTCCTGCTATAATATTATTTCCATAGGCTTTTGCTAAAGCGGTAATTCTTCCTCTAGTGTCCCCGTTACCTATTTTCCAGTCATTCAGTTTTTGTTTTTTCGTATCCAATATCAATAAATGATAATCGTCTGAACCTACATAAATAAGAGAATCAAATTTCTGAATGCAGAACACAGGTCTACTTTGTCGCACAAAAAAATAATTCATAAATCTTCCTGAGGAAAGCCTGTACACACCTTTGCCCGGCACACAAAACCATAAGTTCTCTTCAGTATCTTTCGTTACGGAATTAATAATCTGATAAATCATAAATGTGTCAGTAACCCTCCTCTTGTTCATATCGAATAAATAGGCTCCTTTACTTGTGTTAATAGTCAGTAAAGAATCGTCCACTCGCGAATAAGAGATATATCCTTCTGGGATTTTTATATTTATCGGACTATCGCTTTGTGAATATTTGAGACTAAGCAAATCGTTATTTTTATACATTTCCAATGCTGGCGACACTTCAATCGTTGAATAGCTGTTCGCAAACACATTGGTTAGTATTTCCGGATTTACGATTAGTTCATGCTTTTTTAAATCAGTAGAACAAAATTTAAAATGACCGTTGACGGTTAAAGCAATTTTGAATTTTCCATATTTATCAATGCCCGTTTTTACAATACTAAAAGGTATATCTTGATCTGGCTTAATACTAAAAACTTTGCCTTCGCGATCTATTAAATAAAGATGATGGATCTCGGAAACTAAAATATTTCCTTGCGAATCTTCATTTATTGATATTAGCTCTCCTGATATACCGACCTGCTTCAGTAGGGAATCATTTTCCTGATTGTGGATCTTGCCCTTCCAATAATAACATATTGAATTTTTAAAAGGGATTATCCAAACGCGATTTTTTGAATCAACAAATAGTTTAATGATTTCATTATCTGGAAGGCCATCGCTTGTGTAGAAATTTTTGAAATGGGTGCCATCAAATCTGCTAAGACCAGTTTCTGTGCCGTACCACATAAACCCATCTTTGTCCTGCACGATGCCATAAACTGTGGAGCCTGCAAGACCATCTTTTACATCGTAGTGTACATAATTATATTCCTGGCAAAAAGCAGCCATCGACAGGAATAAAAAAATAAGAAGCAGCGAGTTTTTTTTATTGAAATATTTCATTTGCATTTTTCAATGCTGAAAGAATCAGTTACAATGACAATCTCATTTGGCATTCTTCATTCTATTTTTAATAAAGCCGAGCAACATAAAAAATTTCGACAGCATGCC
>CAIYPC010000455.1 GCA_903927975.1 uncultured Bacteroidota bacterium
CATTGGATTATCTTCTAAAACCCTTTATGGTGTTGGGTTGCAGCTATTCCTGAAAAATAATCGGTACGCGATGGCATATTTTTAGCCAACCCTTTATCAACCTTTTCCAACTTTCAGACGGCCCGTCTTCTAACGAATGTTACAGTAAAAAAATCTACAGGCATGTTTTCAATGTCTGCATGAAAGCTATTGCCAAATCAATTCTAACAATTAAAAAAAATATTATGGACACACAAAAAAATAAATTTACGCTGGGTGTTTTTGCGATGCTACTTATATGTGCTGGCAAAAGTTTTGGTCAGCAAAATGATCTTGCAGCAACAAAACAAATTGATAATTCAACTTCAGTAAATACTACTATACAAGACATGATCAATCGCCAGCAAAATGTTTCATTGCTTTCAGGGGTTAGAAAATTATTTAACTCAAAAAAGCAAAATGATACCTCTGAAGAAAAATCAAAAGATACGGTAGTGGTTGCAAGTGATCCTTTTGCATTCGGAGATTTTTCGTGGCTGAATGGTACCAGTCGCAAGACAAGTCCGCCCGCATTCGATTCAAAATATTTTACTGGTGATGTAACGTTTGACTTTAATTACACTCATTCTTACAATCACCCAATTGATAATACAGTTGTTGGATCAACGGCGCTTGCAAGAAACAATGAGCTACAGCTTTCATTCATGGGTGTTGGTGGCGATATTCATGTGAACAATGTGCGTGGAAGAGTGATGATGCAATTTGGCACTCGCTCCACAGTTGTGCCAAGAAATGATGGAAGTTCATATAAAGGTCAATATGATCTGCAAACAATTTATCGCTACATCAGCGAAGCGTATGCAGGATACCATTGGAACAAATGGCATGGCATCAATCTCGATGCAGGAATTTTTATGTCCTATATCGGTTTGTTCTCTTACAACAATTTTGAGAACTGGGGATATCAGCCTTCTTACACTTCTGATAACACGCCTTGGTTTTTCAATGGACTAAGACTGCAAACTTTTCCAACAGATAAATTGAAAGTCGAGCTATGGCTTGTTAATGGGTGGCAGAGCTACGGCATGTTCAATCATTCTCCTGGTGTGGGTGCTTCCATTTATTACAGGCCGAATGAAAATGTAGATTATGTATTCAATAATTACTATGGAAAGGATGATCAGGGCGCACCAAACAGATTTCGTTTGCATCTTGATTACAGCTATGAGCGCAGATATTTCAATCGCCCCAATGGAAAGTTTTTAACGAAGGCCGCATTTTCAATAACGGGAGATTTTGGTTTTGAAAATGGCAATGGCGTTAGCCCTTTTGGAAAAACAGATACAAAGACAAATACATATTTGCCAGCACAGAATTTCATCAGCGGAATGATCTATAACAGGTTTTGGTTTGGTCAACATTTCGCATTCAATTTTGGCGGAGGCTATATGCACAATCCCGGTCAGTATCTAGTGCTTGCACCAACAGGCTATGCAGATACTTTATATCAGCAACAAACAGGTCCTGGTTCAACATTCAATGCGTGGGATTTTTCAACAACGTTTGATTATATGCCAAACCAGAATATGACTTTCAAATTGGAATTTGTTCATCGTGCCGTTACAACATTTGGCGCAGCACCAGGCGCTACTCCTTTGAAAGGATATTTTGCAGGCCCTGGCGGTGTTACTTCGCCAACGGGTTTTGCTAACACAGGAGGTTATACCTATACGTCGAGCGGTGCTTCTGTTGCGCCACCACTCAGTAGTTGGGGAGGATGGCAACCTGATCTCAGAAATTCGGAATCACGGATAGTACTAGCTTTTTTGGTGCGCTTTTAATTGTCGCAGCATCGCTCTTTGGTGTTTTTATTTTGAGCTAAGCTGGATTGCTACTATTGAGCTTTGCTCCCGCCGCGGCGGGCTCTTGTACCGAAGGAATTCTATTCAGCAATGTGCAGCAACGAAACAAAATGTAACAGTCGGCATTTTAAATATTCACTATTCACATTGACAATTCACCATCATGTCAAACATCGCTTATGCAAAATCAGAAATTGAACCTAGAATTAAAAAGATAATCATTGAAAAACTGGGTATCGATGATTGTGAAATACCAAATGACGCTTCATTCGCAAACGATTTGGGCATTGACTCTCTCGATTTATATGAAGTGTTTATGGAAATAGAAAAAGAATTCGAAATACAAATCCCCGATGAAGATGCTGAAAGGCTTCGCACAATAGGTTCGGTAATAAAGTATATAAAAGATAAAAGTTTATAGAGATTTTAAAAAATTTAAAACAAATGAATCATGAAAATTTCAAAAATAATATTTGCACTTGCTATTATAATAGCTGGCGCAAGTTCCGTAATAGCACAATCAAAAATAAAATTTAATAGCGGGCTTTATTTAACAGCCAATGATTTTCAACAGCAAAAATTGACTTATGAAATTGATTGCAGCAATGCAAGTGATAAAATAAAAGTCAATAATTTTTTAGGTTCCTCAACGGGCTATGTTTTGGCGAAAGGTGAAAAACATTCGTTCGATAAAAAGAATGTGTATGGATATCGTGATTGTAAAAACAAAGCTTTTAGGTTTTATAACGGCAACGAATACCAGATAATAGACACGGCTGGCTTTTATATGTATTATCAATATATGCCTGAAGAAATAAATAAAGGAAAAGCACCAGTCAAAAAAGATGAATATTTCTTCAGCAAAAATGCTGATGGCAATTTAGAATTGTTGACGATGGATAATCTAAAGAAAGCCTTCCCTTATAATAATAATTTTCATTATGCACTTGACGCAAACTTCAAAGCAGACAAAGATTTGCTTGTGTATGATACCTTTCAGAAAAATTATAAAGTGAAATATTTATTTAGCCAATCGCTTAATAAATAAATGAGATTACAATGCCAATTGGAAATATTTTAGTGGTTGAGGATGATTCAAAAATCCGTTCGCTCCTGAAGAGAATATTTTCACTCGAGGGCTATTCTTTATTTGAATCATCAGACATAAAGTCTGCAATCAGGATTTTAAAAAAAGAAAGCATTGATGTTATTATTTGCGATGTGATGTTGCCCGATGGAAATGGTATTCAGTTTACCAAAGAAGCAAAAGCGAGGCAAAATAATCTCGAATTTATTGTGCTCACTGCTCATGGAAATATTTCAGACGGTGTAGAAGCTATGCGCAATGGAGCTTTTGATTACATTACAAAAGGCGATGACAATTATAAGCTTATTCCATTGGTAAATCATGCCATGGAAAAATCAAGGCTTCAATCAAAAGTGCTTGAGCTGGAGAAACAGGTTGTGAGCAATTATGGCTTTGAAAAAATCATCGGCAAATCCCCGCAAATACGCGATACCACTGAGCTTGCACAAAAAGTTGCACCCTTGGATACCACTGTGCTGTTGTTAGGCGAAACAGGAACAGGAAAAGAATTGTTTGCCCGTGCTATCCATGTCTCTGGCAAAAGATTTTTGAATGCTTTTGTTGCGCTTAACTGCAGTGCTATTTCTAAAAGTCTGCTCGAAAGCGAAATCTTCGGTCACAAAGCTGGAGCGTTCACAGGAGCTTTTAAAGATAAAAAGGGATTGGTGGAAGAAGCGGATGGTGGCACTCTATTTTTAGATGAGATTGGTGAAATGAATATTGAGCTACAAGCAAAACTATTGCGCGTGTTGGAGACAAATGAATTTATTAAAGTGGGCGATACAAAATCAGTGAAAGTGGATGTACGAATTATTGCAGCGACCAACAGAAATTTGGAAGAGGAAGTGCGGCGTGGAAGATTTCGAAAGGATTTGTTTTATCGGTTAAATGTTTTCACGATTTATATTCCATCATTGCGCGAACGAAAAAAAGATATACCGCTGCTGGCAGATTATTTTTTGAATCTGTTCTCTCGAAAAGCTGCGCATCCTGTTGAAAGCATGAGCAAGGATTTTATGAAGTTCCTGCTGCAATGGGATTGGAAAGGAAATGTTCGAGAGCTGAAAAATGTAATTGAACGTGCCGTGATACTAGCATCAAGTTCGGAGTTGACTGTTGATAGTCTGCCCATTGAATTGCAAAAGATGAACAGCAAATCAACAACTTTGTCTTCGTTTAATTTAACAAGCGTAGAAAAATCTCATATACAAAATGTGCTCCGGCACGCGAAAGGAAATAAAGTGGAAGCCGCTAAGCTCCTCAACATTGGTCTCACCACTTTGTACCGGAAAATTGAGGAATATGATTTGAACCCCAATTTTTTTGATGTGGAATATGTCCCCAAAAAATAGAATTAGATCTTCTTTTGTCCATTTCATTTTGGAAATCAACCATGCCAAAATGAAATGGTTAGCCGCTCTTTATAAATTTCTAACAAAAATCAAAAATGCTAAAACCTTTAACCGCAAAGGTTTTGGAGCTATAATCAAACGCTGTTTAAGCTACAGGCACGGCATTTGGCATTATGTGACCAAAGTTAGTAAAATGAAAAAGGCAAATAAAACAGTAATCAGAAAGATAAAGCCGTTTCACTTGTTGATCGCACTTTATTCATTACTGGCATTATCAGGTATTATTTACAGAACAATAAATTTTTAATCATGCTTTTGACTGTAGTATTAATCGTTGCGGGGCTGATATGCTTCGCAATATTTTTTAAAGCGATTGATTTTTTTGATAAAATCTAAAACAAATTATATGACATTATTATTCGCGATAGCAATACTGGTTTTTATTTATCTGTGCTATGTGCTGATTAAACCGGAAAAATTTTAGGGACGGTGAAAGCTGTAGGGTATAAGGCTTAAGGTCTTCAAATTGCTACACCCTACACCCTACACCTTACCCCTTCTACCTTTTACACTCAATCTTTCATTATGAACACGGAAATTCTCGGAGTTGTTTTTATGTATGTTGTGATGGTGTTGCTTGCGATACCTCTTGGTAAATATATCGGCAAAGTATATGAAGGTGAGCGAACATGGCTCGACCGGATTCTAAACCCACTCGATAAATTATTTTTTAAGCTCGGTGGTATTAAGCCAGAGAAAGAAATGAACTGGAAGCAACATTTGGTTGCGATGCTTACTATTAATTTAGTTTGGTTTATTTTTTCAATGCTCGTGCTCATGAACATGAGCTGGCTTCCATTAAACCCTGATGGAAATCCTTCCATGAGCGCCGACCTTGCATTTAATACAACCGTCAGTTTTATTTCAAACACAAACCTGCAGCACTATTCCGGTGAATCGGGTGTTTCTTATTTAGGTCAATTGATTTTGATGTTGTTTCAGTTTATTAGTGCGGGTGTGGGCATGGCTATATGTGCTGCTGTGTTCAATGCCATGAAAGAAAGAACGACTGAAAAGATTGGAAATTTTTATAACTACTTTATTAAATCCTGCACAAGAATTTTGTTGCCTTTGTCATTAGTGGTTGCTGTAATTCTTCTCTTCAATGGAGCACCGATGACATTCAAAGGCAAGGATCAATTTATTTCATTGCAAGGAGATACGGTGAATGTGAGCCGTGGTCCTGCTGCGGCAATGATTGCCATCAAACAATTGGGAACAAATGGTGGTGGATATTTTGGCGCTAATTCAGCTCATCCATTAGAGAACCCGAATTATTTTACAAACATCGTTGAGAACATCAGCATTGTTTTAATACCAATCGCGCTGGTATTTACATTAGGTTATGTGCTGAAAAGAAAAAGATTAGCATGGGTAATATTTAGTGTGATGACAATTGGTTTTTTATGTTTCGTTATTCCCTCTATTTATTATGAAATGAAAGGCAACCCTGCTATCTCACGGTTAGGTATATCCCAAACCATGGGAAGCATGGAGGGCAAAGAAGTTCGTTTTGGTTCTGCCGCTTCTGCTTATTGGGGTATAACAACGACAGTCACTTCAAATGGATCCGTAAATGCGATGCATGATAGCTTCACGCCACTTACAGGAATGTTTGCTTTGCTTGGTATGATGGTAAATTCATTTTATGGCGGAGTAGGTGTCGGCTTTTTAAATTTTTATATCTATATCATTATCGCTGTTTTTATTTCAGGTTTGATGGTTGGTCGCACGCCGGAATTTTTGGGAAAGAAAATTGAAGCGAAAGAAATGAAGATTGCAACGATAATTGCATTGCTGCATACATTTTTGATTTTATGTTTCACGGCATTGTCTTCACATTTATTTGCACAAGACCCAAAAGCGTATGCAGGCTGGCTCAACAATCCGGGCAGTCATGGTTTTTCGGAAATGCTTTATGAATATACTTCTTCATCTGCAAACAATGGCTCCGGTTTTGAAGGTTTGGGCGATGGCGTTCCATTTTGGAACATCACATGCGGCATCGTGATGATATTGGCGAGATACTTACCAATCATCGGACCGTTGGCTATTGCAGGAATACTCGCAAAGAAAAAATATGTTCCTGAAAGCGCAGGCACATTAAAAACAGACACAGGAACTTTCGGCATCATGATATTCGCAGTCATTATGATTGTTGCGGCATTATCATTTTTTCCTGCGCTTGCATTAGGACCGATAGCGGAATTTTTTTCAATGAAACACTAGGCATCAGACGGCTGATGAATAAATCTAAAACTTAGCATCAACATAAGCCGTCAGATGCCTTCAAAAAATATTTATGGCAAAGAAATCATCAAATAAATTGTTCGAATCTTCACTGGTGAAAGAAGCATTGAAACAATCTTTCATAAAATTGAATCCATCTATACTCATTCATAATCCAGTGATGTTTACTGTGGAAATCAGCACTGCTATTATGTTGGCAGTTTGCATCTGGATAATGACAGGAGAAAAATCTCAGGGTAGTCTTGCATACAATCTCATTGTGTTTATTATTCTCTTGCTCACATTGCTCTTTGCGAATTTCGCAGAAGCAATTGCTGAAGCAAGAGGTAAAGCACAAGCAGATAGTTTAAGAAAAACAAGAGAAGACACGCCTGCAAAAAAAGTATTTCCTGTAGGAGAAATATTTGTGAACGAAGTGAAGATTGTTCCTTCATCACAATTAAGAAAAGGTGATTTATTTATTTGTGAAACGGGCGATATCATTCCGATGGATGGGGAAATTATTGAAGGTCTCGCAACCATTGATGAAAGTGCTATCACTGGCGAAAGTGCTCCGGTGATTCGTGAATCTGGTGGAGATAAATCAAGCGTGACGGGTGGAACAAAAGTTTTATCCGACAAAATTAAAGTAAGAGTTACAACTGAGCCCGGTGAAAGTTTTTTAGACAAGATGATTGCATTGGTGGAAGGCGCATCAAGACAAAAAACACCAAACGAAATTGCATTGACAATTTTGCTCGCAGGCTTCACGATTATATTTGTTATTGTTTGTGTTACATTAAAACCGTTTGGCGATTATGCTGGCACACCGATTACTATTGCAGCATTCATTTCATTATTTGTTTGTTTAATCCCAACAACAATCGGCGGTTTATTAAGTGCGATTGGTATTGCAGGAATGGATAGAGCACTTCGTGCGAACGTGATCACCAAAAGTGGCAAGGCTGTTGAAACCGCTGGAGATTTAGATACGCTTCTTCTTGATAAAACAGGAACGATCACAATCGGCAATAGAAAAGCAACTCATTTTTGGGCAGCAAAAAATATAGAAGAAAAATCTTTTATAGAAGCTTGCGCATTGGCATCGCTTGCAGATGAAACACCAGAAGGAAAATCAATCGTTGAATTGTCAGGGATCAACCCAAATACTTTCAGCACAAATGGCGCAAGGTTTATTGAGTTTACTGCAGAAACAAGAAGCAGCGGAATCGATTTGCCAAGTGGTTTAAAAATTCGCAAAGGCGCATTTGATGCAATCAGAAATGTAGTGTTGAATGCAGGAAATACTTTCCCGATTGAAACAGAAGAAAGAATAAAAATAATTTCTGGCAATGGGGGAACTCCGTTGGTAGTGAGCCAGAATGCAAATGTGATTGGTGTAATTGAATTGCAGGACATCATCAAACCCGGCATTCACGAGCGTTTTGATCGTTTGAGAAAAATGGGAGTGAAGACAGTGATGGTGACGGGAGATAATCCACTCACTGCAAAATATATTGCTGAAAAAGCCGGCGTGGATGATTTTATTGCAGAAGCAAAGCCGGAAGACAAAATGAATTATATAAAAAAAGAACAACAAGGTGGAAAGCTTGTTGCGATGATGGGTGATGGAACAAACGATGCGCCTGCATTGGCACAAGCTGATGTTGGCGTTGCAATGAACAGCGGAACACAAGCAGCGAAAGAAGCAGGCAACATGGTTGATCTCGATAATGATCCAACCAAGCTGATCGAAATTGTGGAAATAGGAAAACAATTATTGATGACCAGAGGAACGCTTACTACTTTTTCAATAGCAAATGATGTGGCAAAATATTTCGCGATTGTTCCTGCATTATTCATTGCATCTATTCCTGCGTTAAGGGCATTGAACATCATGAACCTTCATAGTCCCGAAAGTGCAATTCTCTCAGCAGTAATTTTTAATGCTATCATCATTCCATTATTAATACCGCTTGCTTTAAGAGGTGTTGCTTACAAGCCAATAGGTGCAAGTGCTTTGCTGAGAAGGAATTTATTCATCTATGGTTTTGGTGGCATTGCGCTTCCATTCATCGGAATAAAATTGATTGATCTGTTAGTAAGTGTGTGGTTTTAAAAAATCATACGAATAAAAATTAAAAGATAAAATTTCATTTATGAAACAACATATTCTACCGGCATTAAGGCTCACACTTGTTTGTGTGGTTTTCTTTTGCGGAATTTATACATTGGCAATATTTGGTATCGCGCAATTTGCGCCCAACAAAGGCAATGGCGAAACAATCAGCGTGAATAATAAAGTGGTTGGCTATTTGTTGGAAGGTCAAAATTTCAGCAACGATAAATATTTTTATAGCCGACCATCTGCTGCGGGTTATAATGCAGCAGGCAGTTCGGGCAGCAACAAAGGTCCGTCCAATCCTGATTATTTAAAAGATGTTGAATCAAGGATAGATAGTTTTCTTATTCATAATCCTTCAATAAAAAAAGAACGAATTCCTTCTGAATTAGTAACAGCTTCAGGAAGCGGGCTTGATCCGAATTTATCGCCGCAAGCTGCCTATGTGCAGATACCAAGAATTGCGAAAGCGAGAAACTTGAGCGAAGAAAGAGTGAGGAATATTGTTGAGCTGCATGTTCAAAAACCTTTGTTGGGTTTGTTTGGGACGACAACCGTAAACTTGTTGCAACTGAATATTGATTTGGATAAATTGAATTGAGAATCATCAATAAGATTTTCAGATATCTGAACTCTGAGAATTAAGATCATTGAATTTAGTTCGAGATTTGCCGTCATTGCGAGGCTCTGCGAAGCAATCTGATTCTAGAATAAAGACAGATTGTTATTTGTAAAGCAGATTGCTTCGTTCCTCGCAATGACGATCTTATTATTTGGCTTGTGATCTTTAATTTTATCAGGAGAAATCTTTATAAATATTAAGCGACTGAATTTTTTAGACGACATGAACACGGAAACAGAAGCCCAATAGTAGCACAATCGATGATCCGCCGCGGCGGACGCAACGATGTCCAATAGAATTCCTTAGCTCATCTCAAAAAAAGAAAAAATTAAAAATGAGAAAACTTTGCAATAGTCCAATGGGTAAATGTGCGGAGGAAACTATGAGCGATTAGTTATGAAGTTCGAGCTAAAGAACTGGAAACTGGATACTGGAAACTATTCAAAAAATCATATTTCATAAATCCCATTGCATGCCAGATAAAGATCAAAACGTTCAGCATTTTTTGGATTTGATACGCCAATCGCGGCGCGGCAAATTCAAAATATATATTGGCATGAGTGCAGGTGTTGGCAAAACATTTCGCATGTTGCAAGAGGCGAAAACTTTATTGAGAAATGGTGTTGATGTGAAGATTGGCTATGTTGAAACCCACAAACGAAAAGAAACAGAAGAGTTGATGGAAGGGCTTCCGGTAATACCACGTAGAAAACTTTTTTACAAAGGAAAAGAACTGGAAGAAATGGATATGCAGGCTATCCTTAATCTTCATCCTGAAGTGGTGATAGTTGATGAGCTCGCACACACAAATATTGAAGGCAGCAAAAATGAAAAGCGATGGCAGGATGTGATGGAAATTTTGAACGCTGGCATTAATGTCATCAGTGCAATCAATATTCAGCATATTGAAAGTTTAAATAAAGAAGTGAAAGCAATCACTGGTGTTGATGTTGCAGAACGTGTGCCTGATAAAGTATTGAAAGAAGCAGATGAAGTTGTGAATATCGATCTGACCGCTGATGAATTGGTAACGCGCTTAAAAGAAGGGAAAATTTATACTGCCGATAAAATTGAAATCTCTCTCAAAAATTTTTTTCAGTCAGAGAAGATATTGCAATTGCGAGAGCTTGCATTAAAAGAAGTTGCTTCGCAAGTTGAAAGAAAGATTGAGACAGAACTCCCGCGTGGCGCACATTTGCGGCAGGAGCGTTTTCTTGGGTGCATCAGCAGCAACCATGAAATTGCAACAAAAGTGATCCGCAAAACCGCGAGGCTCGCTACTTATTATCATTCCAAATGGTTTGTGCTTTATGTTCAAACTGCGAAGGAAGCAGGTGATAAGATTGGTCTTGCTGAACAGCGCCATCTTATTAATAATTTTAAACTGGCAACAGAACTTGGCGCAGAATTGCTTCGTGTGAAGCACGATAATATTGCCAAAGGAATTATTCAAATAGCAGAAGAGCATGCAATCACAACTATTTGTATTGGCAAGCCCCATCTCACATTATTCAATGTAATTTTGAGCACAGCAGTATTTAATCAATTGCTAACTAAATTATCTGCATCAGATATTGATGTTGTAATACTTTCATAACATGCGCCTCAAAACAAAATTATCAGCAAGCCTCATTTTTCTTTTTCTCGTCATCGTGTTGTTTGGCGTGCTGGGCATTTATTATATCAATAAGTTGAGCAATGATGCGCAGTTGATTTTAAAGAACAATCACGAATCGTTGGTCTATTCCAATAACATGCTCTCGGCTCTTGAAAATATTAAAACAAGGAAAGATGCGATTCAAAATTTTTCCGATAATCTAAAAAAACAGCAAGGGAATATTACTGAGATAGGAGAAAAGGATGCTACAGATGAACTGACAAAAAATTTTAATGAGCTGCTTGCCAATCCGGATGACCCGAGCAACTATGGTGAGATAAGGCAATCCATCATTCAGATACAGCAGCTCAATGAAATGGCTATCCTTAGAAAAAATTCAATTGCCAATAAAACGGCGGAGACTGCAAAAGTCATTCTGGCAATTATATTTACCATTCTCACGTTGGTTGCGTTCACCTTCATTTATAATTTGCCAGGCATTATTTCAAACCCAATCGCTTCTTTATCAGAAGGCATTACTGCCATTGCAAATAAAAATTACGCCAAGCGCATTTATCTGAAACAAAATGATGAGTTCAATGATCTCGCAAATGCATTCAACGTGATGGCAGGAAAATTGGATGAATATGAAAGCAGCAATCTCGCACAAATAAAATTTGAAAAGAGCCGCATTGAAACCATCATCAATCAAATGCGCGATGGCATTATTGGTTTGGATGAGAAAAGAAATATTTTGTTTTTGAATGCATTGTCAGAAAAATTATTGGGCTTGAAAGAATCTGACATCGTTGGCAAATATGCACCTGATGTGGCTTTGAAAAATGATTTGATGAGAACCTTACTACAGGAAAGAGACGGAAAAGAAGAGCTGAAAATTTTTGCTGATGATAAAGAAAGCTATTTCAACAGAGATGTGCTAAATGTGAAAAATAATGAAAAAATAATTGGTCAGGTAATTGTGCTGCGCAACATCACACCTTTTCATGAGTTGAATGAAGCAAAAACAAATTTCATTGCTACAGTTTCTCACGAATTGAAAACACCTATTTCTTCCATAAAAATAAGCGCACAGTTATTGAATGATAAGCGTATTGGCGATTTGAACAATGAACAAAAAGAACTTTCAAACAGCATTTATGATGATGCTGAAAGATTGTTGAAAATAACAAGTGAGTTGCTCAATATGGCGCAAGTTGAAACGGGAAATATTCAGTTAAAAATACAAGCTACCAATCCCAAAGCAATTGTTGAGCAGTCATTGAATGCAGTTCAGTTTCAAGCGCACCAAAAAAATATTATTCTGAAAACAAATATTCAACAAGGGCTCGATTTGATAAATGTTGATTTAGAAAAAACTACTTGGGTACTCATAAATTTTATTACCAACGCAATTAAATTCTCTTCTGAAAAAAGCACGATTGATATTAATGTTTTTGTAAAAGGCGATTCTATAGATTTTGTTGTGAATGACTATGGCAAAGGAATCGACGAAAAATATCTTCCAAGAATTTTCGATAAATATTTTAAAGTGCCCGGCAATTTAGAACATGTGGGAACTGGACTTGGGCTTGCCATCTCGAAAGAATTTATTGAATCGCAAGGCGGCACCATTTGGGTGCAAAGCAAAATAGGAGAGGGAAGTAGTTTTGGATTTGCCTTCCGAAAAATCTAAGAGCATTAATGTGGTTTTCTTCATAAAAATCAATTCTCCCTCTTTCTTAAAACCGGATTAATTTTCCATTATTGGGATAAATATTAACTGCCTACGCAAATTAATATTTGGTTATCATCAGGTTATAGCTTGGTATTAAATTGGCGACAATAATTTTCCATTCCGTTTGTGTACAGATTTTTGCCTAGCTGCATTACTGCGACACACCTTTAAAAATTCTATTTCCGTTCATTGTCGTTCGAACAATGCACACGATTTTAAATTATTAAATAAAAAAATCCTGAATAGTATGTGGCCAACAGAAAATGATTATATAAAAGCGGTTACACGAATAAACCCTTCCCCGTTCTCATTATTAAATACCAAGAGAATAAATATTATTAAAGATGAACATGATCAGCCGTTAAAGCGAACAGGAAATAACTCTATTGTTTTCAAAGTTAGCATCAATGAAAAATTTTATGCGCTTAAATGTTATACCAAAGAAATTAATAATCAGTCCCACTACCTCTCTGCTGTACAAAAATTTGTCGAAGATATTTCCAGTCCATTTTTTATACCATTTGAATTGCATGAAAGCGAAGTGTATGTTATAAAAAATGAAAATTCATTTCATGGAACCTATTGTGTTTTATTAATGCCGTGGGTTGAAGGTGAAACGCTTTATGACTATGTAAAGAAATGTTGCAAAGAGAAAAACATATTGGCATTAGAAGCACTTTTTCAGGAGTTTCAACAAATGGCTGTTTGGTTTTTGCAGCAATCATTTGTGCATGGCGACATTGCTGCTGAAAACATAATGGTAATAAAAGATAAAAAATTGTTGCTTGTTGATTATGATAACATTTTATTTGATGGACTAAAATTCACAAACGGCCACTCTCCTTTCAACACAGATTATCAGCATCCAAAAAGAAATCACCATGTGGTTAATCTGGCAGTAGATCATTTTTCATTGCTTGTTCTGGCAATAAGCCTGCGTGCATTGCAGTTTAAGCCTGGATTGTTTTCTACATATACAGATGAAAGTGGCTTATTATTTACTGCAAGCAATTTACGCGAGGGCGATAAATCATCTGTTTATAAGGAATTGAAAACAATTAAAGATCCTTATCTGCAAAACCTATTGCGGCTTCTCAATATTTCAACACACAAACAAAATATAGAAGTGCCACTGCTTTCAACGTGCATCGTTGATGATGATCCTTCTTCATATAGCCGGTTGTTGGAAATAGAACTGGAAGAATTAAAAAAGGAATTGGAGAATTCATTATTGCACATACGAGCGCTGCAGGCAGAAGTTTCAAAAGAGCTGATCACAAAAGAAAAATTATTTGTTGAAAACACAAGGCTGAAAGAAACAATCGTTGCAATAGAAGAAGATAAGAAAAAGAAAGCGGCATTGAAAAAAAGTATTTCAATGGCGATTGCAGGACTTACGTGCGTAGCAGTATTGGTAGGTGTTTTATTTTACAACACACACACAAAGCAAAATAATACCGTTGCTATAAAAGCTGATCGCGAGGAAAAAACTTTGCCTTTAATAGCAAATGTTTTACCCAAAAAAGATAGTGTTGCAAATAAGCTTGAAGTTGCGGAAAGCCAAGTGATAAAACAAGAGCACGACTCTGTTTTAAAAGTTGATGCACAAACTGAAATTGCAGAAGTGGTAAATGAAAAGAAAGACATCCCATCAGACAATCAGATTGTTCCGGATAATACAGTAACTAAAAAAAGCGATACGGATGTAGCTGGATCGAAACACCATAAAACCAAAATTGCAAAAGCGGATTATAATATGTTCCGCGAAACTGGGTTTTAATTTTTTTGAAATATTCACAAACACAAATAATTACAGAACGTCATTTATTTTAGAATGAAAAAAAATATTCTCCTTATCCTCACGTTGGTATGCACGTCATTGTTTTTTAGTTGCATTGGCAAAAGAAAAGTTGCAAAAATTAATAACGCACTCAACAACCAGTTGCAAGACGAAGTTCGCATGCAACAAAAACTTACTTCATTGGACAGCCTCAATGATATTAAAACAAAAAAGGGTGAAATGGACGATAGCGTTTCCAATATTTTAAAAGCCAAACTCACCAATGAAAATGCAGCTTCGTTGTCAAGAGCAGACAGCATTAAAAAAATATCCGCAACAATAATGCGTGGGATGAAAAGAAAAAAATACAAAAACGCTGTCGTCTATAATACAGAAGGCAAAGAGATTGTTGCTAAAAAAAATCAAGACATTCTTTTTGTTGACGATTTATTGAAACAACAGAATTTTATAAAATTTAATACGGCTGCTTTTTTCCCTCCAGGGGGATTTCAAATTCCGGCTGAAAAATTAGAAATGGCAAAATCCGTTTTTAAACCGGTGTTGGATAGCCTGATTGTTTTTTTGGATAAATATGCTCAGCGAAAAGTTGCATCTAATATTGTTTGTTATGGTTATGCGGATGGGCAGCCAATTAAGGACAGGTCTGAGTTGTGGAATATGTTAACTAAAAATTTAAATGACACAAATGCATCGCGCCAGACACTGAACATAGAATTATCAAGAATGAGAAGTGAAGATGTAAGTGGAATCATGAAATCGCTTTTTCTTCAAAACATAAAGCGTTTTCCTGATTCATCATTAACAGAAATGAGGTTTATAAAAATAGGCAAAGGGGAAGATTACCCGAATAAAACGATTACTGATTATGGGGTTGTTGATGAACGCAGACGAATTGTTGTGATTTTTTGGAATGCTTTGCCAAAAGGATTGTTTGAAACAGAGCAAAAGCAGACAGGCAATTAAAAACAACCAGTGCTTAATAACAGCAGGTTAACCAATTACCGTTGAGTTGCTTCCGTTCTTTTATGAAATAAAGTAACTTCGCTGTTCAACTGTTATCATGAATTGCTGGCACTCATCATTAGTAATATTTTTTTTTTCACCGGCTATTCTTTTTTCTCAAGCAGGCAATGACAGCTCTTTGCTCAGTAACAAGCAAGCACTACATAATGCATCGCATATACATCAACGTGACTCCAGCTTTTCTGTAATCTTTGATGCAAGCACTATTTTTTATACAGCCAAAGATTCAAGGATAAATAATTTTTTGGATAAATATGGATACAATTCCCCACAGAATGTGCCGATGGGCATACGGCTTGAGTTGGCTGTTGTTCCATTTCAAAGCAAAATGATGTACAGCATCAATGCGGCAACGGTTATTTCGAGGCAATCCATTGTTACTGGTGATTTTTCGTTGGGTGCTTATCGTCGTTTTTTTGAAAACAAAAATTTCTGGGTAGTTGCGGGACTTGCTCTGGGCGTACATTATGATCGAATTGTGCTGAATGGAAATTTGCCGCCATCTTTCGATAGCCTTGCAAATTTGTATGGTGCCACATTATCGTTGCACCGCGCCGGGTTTATCGCCGAGCCCTCAACAAAAGTTTATTGGTATCCACTTCAATGGGAAAAATTTCAGCTCGGCATGTTTGCTGGAGTTGGATATGATTTCGATTTCAACAGCCAATGGAAAGTTGGCTACTATAACAAAAGCGGCACCTATACCACATTCCATAGAATACATCAATCAAGCAATGTAAAAACACATCACGAATTTGGATGGGCATTCACAGCAGGCTTGACTGCATGCATTAAATTCAAATAGTTTTTTGTTCGTTGTTTTTTTGGATACCAGCGATAGTATTTTTATTAGACAACGCTGCGTCGCATTCCGTTCATCGGTTGTGCTACTATTGAGCTTTAGGTTTATAATTTGCAACTGCTCGCAGCTCATAGCTAAAAAGCTCACAGCTTCTTCATCACATAATAAATTTATCGGGATTAGGTATAAAGTTGAGGAAGGCTTGAAAATTTGCCTTGTATTTTTTCTTGTCAAGCTTGTAGAAAAATGCGCCTTTTTTTGAATTGATTTTATCTTTCTCTTTTTGTTTCATCAACAAACCTGTCGATAAAACTTTTCTGCTGAAATTTCTGTTTTCGAAAGAAGTATCATAAACGCCTTCATATAATCCCTGCAATTGAGGGATGGTAAATTTTTCAGGAAGCAATTCAAATAATATTGGATGAAGAGAAGCTTTATAACGCAATTGTTTTTGCGCAAGCTTTACCATTTCATCGTGATCGAAAATCAGTTTAGGTTTTTCGGCCAACAAAAACCATTCGGCACTGTATTCATGGTTCAATTGTTTTTCATATTTATTAATATCGATCAAAGCAAAATAAGAAACGGAAACAGTTCTTTCAACTGGATCACGATCGGGCTTGCTAAAAGTGCGGAGCTGTTCCAGATAAACGCCTTCAATGCCCGTGAGCTGCTTCAGCACACGGTTTGCGCATTCCTTCAGGTTTTCGTCTGCGCGAAGAAATCCGCCCATCAGGTTCCATTTCCCTTTCTCGGGCTCAAGGCTTCTTTTTACCAACAGCAGTTTAATATCATTTCCATCAAACCCAAAAATGATGCAGTCAATAGCAAGCAATAAGCGGGTTTGTTTTGAATAGCGATTCATACAGGATGTTTAATGGGAAGAGCAATTAGTGTTAATCAATGAAATATGAATGTAGTGTTTTTTATGAAACATAAAATTTTCTATAAATGTGTTTTGTACATTTAAAAACGACGAAAATTTAAATAGGAACATCATTTTGTTGTTTAAGTTTACTTTTTTACCTTCGCCGCCCGAACGGCATAAGAGTAGAGAGATTCGGGGCGTAGCGTAGGCCGGTTATCGCGCCTGCTTTGGGAGCAGGAGGTCGCAGGTTCGAATCCTGCCGCCCCGACTTAGTTTCGGTCTGAACGAAACCAATGGCCCGTAAAACCCAGTGTTTACGGGCTTTTTCATTTTTTCCCCAGTCAAATTATTGCAAAAAACACCATTACTCGTGCGAACAAGAAGGTGAACAGAATTAAAAATTATTTTTGTTCTCCGAATCGATTTAATCAACTATTATCCAATAGTTTGCAAAAATTTGGTTTGGCACGATTTGGTTCGGTTTGGTATCATTTTTCGTGGTTTGTGTGAACAGAATTGAGCAGTTTGATTTCATCACGTTTTAAAATGATTTACAATGAGAAGTACAAACACTTTTGGCGTACACTTTACGCTTAAATTAAGTAGGATGGTCGAGGGTAAATTCCCAATCTATGCAAGGATAGTAATAAACAAAAGCCGTTGCGAACTCGCGCTAAAATACCTAATTAAGAGAGAAGATTGGAACGGTATCAGGGGCGAGGCAAAATCCAAGAGCGACGAATTAAAAGTCTTGAACAGCTACCTGGAAGAAACAAGAGGTAGGATAGCTGCGCATTATCGGGAGTTGATCCTGAACAAAAAAGAAGTAACTGCTGAATCAGTAAAAAACTCTTATCTCGGTATAACGGAAAATGAAAACGATAGCAACTACACATTGCTATGGGCGGTCAATGAGCACAACAATAAGATGAGCTCTGCGCTCAAACCGGGCACCATGAAAAATTATTTTACCACCGCCAGATATCTCAAAGAATTCCTCAAAAAAAAATATAAGCTTTTGGATATCGATCTTAAAAAACTGAACTATGAATTCATTTCCAATTTTGAATTCTTTATCAAAACAAACCCCTTCAAAGAAAATGATCCGTGCACTAACAACGGAGCGATGAAACATATGGAAAGGCTGAAGAAAATCGTTTCTTGGGCGTTAAAGAACGAATGGATAAATAAAAACCCATTTGTGAATTTTCACCTAAAATTTAAAAAGTATGAAAGGGAATGTTTGAATGAAATAGAACTGTCAGCCATTAAAAACCAAGAGCTGGAAAATCCGATGTTACAAAAGGTCAGGGATCTATTTGTGTTCAGTTGTTACACGGGGCTCGCGTACATCGATCTTATCGAATTGAGACCCCAGCATTTGCTAAGAGGAATTGATAGCATCCGGTGGATTAAGACAACTCGCGAAAAAACCGGTGTGGGAGTGAACATCCCGCTGCTCCTGCCGGCGGTTGAGATCATTGATAAATTCCAAAACGGTGACAGCGCTTTGATCAGAGAAACAGTTTTTCCAAAGATCAGCAACCAGGAAATGAACAGAAGTTTAAAAGTGATAGCTGAAATCTGTGGGATTAAAAAGTACCTTACTTTTCACCTTGCCCGTCACACATTTGCAACAACCGTTACTTTGATGAACGGTGTGCCTATAGAAACGATCAGCAAATTGCTTGGCCACACGAAGTTGAGCACAACAATGATCTATGCAAAAGTGAATCAAGCAAAAATCGGAATGGACATGGAACTGCTCCAAAACAAGCTTGACAACACTAAAGAAAAAGGAAAGTTGGTAGCAGTAAGGTGAACAGAACGCTTTACATAGGTTTACGGGAATGTGAAAAGAAAAAATTAGTGGTCAAATAGTTGTACAAATATTGATTCATAAATTTTCGGCGTATACAATATGTTCTTTCATCGAGTTTAGATAAGAGAAATCCGAAGTCATTAGATTTGAATTATAAGAATAAAGAAGACCTGTTAGAAAGATCTATTTCTTTTTTAAAAAAAGGGGGATGCCATAATTGATTTTATTGGAAATAGAGTTATTTCATCCACTGCAAAAGCCATCTCTTGCCTGCCATAGTTCGCATGACCATATACGTTAATTTCTTTCGGCGGCTGTTTTCTTCATTTGCAAATGAATGGCCCCAGGCGTCCTGCATAATTGATGAAGCTCCTGATAAGCATTTCCACCTATTGCAGTCAAATAACGATCAATCGCTAAAATAGTAATGGCGCGAAGCCGTTGTTATCAATACCATCGGTTCGTAGAAAAATAACCAATCCTTGAAATAATGGCCTATGTGTAGAACCCAGTTAAGCTGACCCCTATCCGCCATTTCAAAATGCCCCCCTATAAACATATCGCAAAATTTCCTTTGCGGGGCCGTGGTTATCGCAGC
>CAIYPC010000456.1 GCA_903927975.1 uncultured Bacteroidota bacterium
ATCCCTTCTTCCAGACTTTCCTGACTTTCGGACTTTCCCGACTCGCCACTCCCGACTCTTAACTCTGAACTCACAACTCTTTCTTACTTTTGCACCCTCAATAAATAATAATGAGCAAAGTAAAAGTTGGCTTGGTGCAAATGAGTTGCACAAATGACAAACAACAAAATCTGCAAAAAGCAATTGACAAAACAAGAGAAGCTGCTGCAAAAGGAGCACAGATCATTTGTTTGCAGGAGCTGTTCACTTCATTATATTTCTGCGATGTGGAAGATTATGAAAATTTCAAGCTCGCTGAAGCTATACCAGGTCCATCCACAGATGCTTTTACTAAATTGGCTGAAGAATTGAATGTGGTGATCATCGCATCTCTTTTTGAAAAAAGAGCGCAAGGAATTTATCATAACACAACAGCAGTGATTGATGCTGGCGGAAAATATCTTGGAAAATACCGCAAGATGCATATCCCAGATGATCCTTCTTTTTACGAGAAATTTTATTTCACGCCCGGTGATTTAGGATATAAAGTTTTCGATACAAAATTTGCAAAGCTTGGTGTGCTCATTTGCTGGGATCAATGGTATCCCGAAGCAGCAAGGATCACTGCATTAATGGGCGCTGAAATTTTATTTTATCCAACAGCAATTGGCTGGGCTACAGCACAAGATGAAGCAACGAACACTGAGCAATACAATGCATGGCAAACCATTCAGCGAAGCCATGCCATTGCAAACGCAGTGCATGTAGTGAGTGTGAACCGCGTTGGCTATGAGCAAAACGGTGCAATGAAATTTTGGGGCGGATCATTTATCTCTAATCCATTCGGCAGCATTTTATATAAAGCATCACATGATGAAGAAGAAATTATTGTGCATGAAATTGATACTGATAAAACAGACAGTTACAGGACGCATTGGCCGTTCATGCGCGATAGAAGAATCGACTCATATCAACCCATTACCAAAAGATACATTGACGAAGGATGAACCAACAACTAACTCCGAAACAACTCGGCTACCATTTCCCGGCCGAATTTGCTCTGCATGAGGCTACATGGTTAAGCTGGCCTCACAAGGAAGCTTCATGGCCTGAAAAAATTCATACTATATTTCCTTACTATGCCCAGTTTGTAAAAGAGCTTGCATTGAGTGAAAAAGTGCGCATTAATATTGTTGATGAAGCAATGAAAAATTTTGCGCTAAAACATTTGCAAGAAGCGAATGTTGATTTGAGCAATGTTGAATTTTTCTTTCACCCAACAAACGATGCATGGTGCCGCGATCATGGTCCGGCGTTTTTGATCAACCCGAACGCTGAACAGAAAAAAATAATTGTCGATTGGGATTATAATGCATGGGGAAATAAATATCCACCTTATGACCTGGATGATGTGATACCAACATTGATCGCAAAACATTTTAATCTTCCAGTTTATTATCCCGGCATCGTGATGGAAGGCGGATCTGTTGATTTCAATGGAAAAGGAACGGTGATCACATCAACCGCTTGTTTGCTGAATGAAAATCGTAACCCACATTTGAATCAGCAACAAATAGAAAACTATTTGGAGAATTATTATGGTGTTGATCAGGTGCTTTGGGTGAGCGAAGGAATTATTGGTGATGATACAGATGGGCATATTGATGACACGGTTCGTTTTATTAATGAAGACACAGTGCTGACGGTGATAGAAGAAAATAAAAATGATGAGAACTATGAGCTACTGCAAAAAAATCTTTCTGAATTAAAAAAGATGCGGCTGCTGAACGGAAAGCAATTGAATATTATCGAGCTCCCTATGACCAATGAAATTATTTATAACGAACAGCGATTGCCACCATCTTACGCAAATTTTTATATTGCCAATAAATCAGTCATCGTTCCCACTTATCGTTGCGATAAAGATGAAAAAGCTTTGAAGATAATCGCTGATTGTTTTCCCGACAGAAAAATTGTTGGCATTGATTCAACAGAAATCATTTGGGGATTGGGAAGCTTTCATTGCTTGAGTCAACAAGAGCCTGCGGTTTAATAAGAAACCTTATAGGTTTAATTTTTTATGAATGAATCGCTATGATAGGAATATGGCTATGATAAGCCAGCTTCGATGTATGCGTTGTTTTAAAAACATTCGATAGCATTGAATCATTCTTTGGCACTGTGAGTATTATGTCAATGTTATTATCTTTCACAAACGCATCAATGGCATCCCCAAAATCATATAGACGCATAAAAGAATATTCAGGATTAAATTCTTTTACCATTTCATCGAGCTTGTTTTTCTCGGCTTTGTACGCATCGGTTGGTTCAATATAATGCGCACTGTCAACATTCACAACATATAGTTTCGCTTGCAAAAACCCCAGCACATTTTTTAAAGGCACTTCAGGTATTGTTCTAGTCACTTCTTTCAGATCAGAGATAAGCAATACATTTTTTGCTGGGTTGAATTTTGCATCCGGCGGAACAATGACAACAGGCGCTATGTTGCGGCGAACTACTCTCAAGGTGTTGCTGCCCATCAGAATTTGCGACAATCGTGTTGCGCCAGTGATACCCATGACAATTGCATCGATCTCATGGTGGCGAACATAACGTGCAAGGCTATCCACAAAATTGCCATCTTCTTCGGCAGCGACAGAAATATGCGCATTTGTTGATTTAGAAATATCTCCGCGAAGACCATTTAGTACCAGTTCAATAACTGCTTCTCTTCCATCCTCATCGTTTTGAAGTGGCGTGCCATCAGAGCCCGCATCTATGCTGTCGAACACATTGTATAAAACAATCTCTGCATCTTTCACATCATTTGCAAAAGCAGCGGCATAGCGTGCAGCATTCAGCGAGGTCTCTGAAAAATCAACTGGGACAATAAATTTTCTCATACTCATTATTTTGGTAGGTGGTTAAAGTTATTGATTGTAATCCATAGCAAAGAATCTTTTAGAGCATCGATTAAAAACCATGAATTATCTTTCGGTCTTACCGACTTTTCTGACTTCCCGTCTCTGTAACTATTTCATCCTCCCCAACAAATGTTCCCCCACTCTCAATGCATTTGCTATAATCGTAAGCGATGGATTCACTGCGCCACTGGATGGAAAAAAACTTCCATCAACAACATACAAATTATCTACATCGTGCGCTTTGCAATTCATATCAAGCACAGAAGTTTTTGGATCATTGCCATACCTGCAAGTGCCGCATTGATGCGCCAATCCCTCCAACGGAATATTTTTTTTCAGGTATAATGAATGAGGAATAAAATGGGTCACGTCATCCACTTCTTTCAACACCTCGCTCCATTTGTCTTTCAATCTTTCAAAACCTTTACTATTTGTTTCTGCATAATGCAAATAGATCTGATCATTCTGAATGGTCACGCGATTTTCTGGCATTGGCAAATCTTCTCCCGTGAACCACCAATCAACAGAATGATTTGCCATCTCATCCATAACCAATCCTGGCGTAAAGAATGGCGCATCCGGTGAAATTTGATCTTTGTTCGATTTGCCCATGAGCTGCACATGTCCCATCGGAAATTTGAATTCATCATCTCCCCAATAAAAATCATTAACCGCTAACGTTTTTTGAAATTTTGTGGGATTTAATTTGGTTGAGATCGCAAGCATCGCGGCATTATTATGTTTCATCAAATTTCTTCCAACCATTCCAGAACCGTTCGCCAATCCGTTTGGATATTTATCATTCGCAGATTTTAATAACAACACGGCTGAATTAACAGCGCCTGCGGCAACAACAATAATATCTGCAGTGAAAGAAAATTTTTCATCACCACGTTCTGCTTCTACACTAACGATTGTTTTACCCGATGCATCGGTGATTAACTTCGTTGCTTTCACTTCAGTCATTAATGTAATATTCGTGTCGCTCAATGACGGGCGAACACAATTAATATCAGCATCTGCTTTTGCATGAATTAAACATGGAAACCCATCACAAGTGTTGCAACGAATGCACGGGCTGTTCAGCATATCGTTTTCATTCAACCTAACACCAATGGGCAACCGAAATGGATGATAGCCTTTTGCTTTCAGCTCATCATGCAATTCCTGAATGCGTGGTTCATGCGAAACGGGTGGATTTGGATATTCGCCGCTGCGATAAGGTTCTGTATTATCCTCGCCCATTTGCCCATGAACGTTGAATAATTTTTCTGCTTCGGTATAATAAGGCTCATAATCTTTATACTTCAACGGCCATTCGGGTGTAACGCCATCATAATGTGTAACGCCTTCAAAATTTTTTTCGCGCAAGCGAAACAATGCAGCGCCATAAACTTTTGTGTTGCCACCAACCCAATAGCCAGTTTGCGGATGAAAATCTTTTTCATCTGTTGTCTTCCAAACTTCTTTGGTGTGATAACGGTCGTTATGAAAAACGGCAATCGAATCCCAGTTCTCTTTTTCTCTTGGCAAATAAGTGCCGCGTTCAAGCACTAAAATTTTTTTACCCGAATCTTTGAGTGCGTGAACAAGCGTACCGCCGCCTGCGCCTGTGCCGATAATAATGATGTCGTATTGGGCCATAAAATGTATTTGTAAAGTTTATATAATTTATAACTACACATTACAGAGAGTAATATAGAATGAGAAAAATATCTGTGAAACTCCGTGTAATCTGTGGCAAACAATTGTATTAAAAAAAAATGATAACCTGTGGCTATAGTTTCTGTGAAAAGCTCTGAAATTTGTGGCAAACAATTCAGTTACTTATTCAAAGTACTAAATAAAATTTATTATTAACTGTTAACAGAAAATGTTGGTATTTTCATCACTTAAATAATTCCAACTTCTAACAATCATCTGCATGAAAAAAGTATTCTTCGTTTTATTATTACAATCGATAATTGCAGCTTCATTTGCGCAATCAGAAAATGAAACTATTTCAATTATTCCTGAGCCAGTTTCTATCACAAAAGCATCTGGACATTTTGTTTTGCCTTCGACCATCAATATTGCAATTGATGAAAACAAAGATCTGCAAATGATTGCTGAAACATTTCAAAAGCAATTGTCAGTTCCTACCGGATACAACACGATAGTAAATGACAAAACCAAAAGTGGAAATGCTTCTATTATTCTCAGTATTAATAAAACCAAAATCGCAACACTCGGCGATGAAGGGTATAATCTAAAAGTTACTCCAGATAATATTACGATAACAGCAAACAAACCTGCCGGCATTTTTTATGGCTTGCAAACTTTGCTGCAATTGTTACCGAAAGAAATTGGAAGTAAGACGTTGGCAAAAAATGTGAAATGGGAAGCACCTTGTGTTTCAATTACTGATTATCCTCGTTTCGTTTGGCGCGGATTGATGTTTGATGTTGCGCGACATTTTTTTACCAAGCAAGAAGTGAAAGATTTTATTGATGATATGGTGAAATACAAATACAACATTTTGCATTGGCATTTAACGGATGATGAAGGCTGGCGCATTGAAATAAAAAGCCTTCCGAAATTGACTGAAGTGGGCGCATGGAATGTGAAACGTGTTGGCTACTTCGGAACTTTTTCTGTTCCTACACCCGATGAACCGCGCAACTACGGCGGGTTTTATACGCAGGATGATATCAAAGAAATTATTCAATATGCAAAAACAAAGTTCGTAAATATTCTTCCTGAGATTGATGTGCCTGGGCATAGTCTTGCAGCGATTGCTGCGTACCCTGATCTGTCTTGCTCGAATGGTGTGGGGAACATTGGTGTTGCCTCCGGCGAATCTATCAAAGACTGGAAAACGCACACTGCATTGTATGATGATAATCTTTGTCCGGCTAACGAGAATGTATATGTGTTTTTAGATAAGGTGCTAACTGAAGTGGCAAAACTTTTTCCGTTTGATTATATTCACATGGGCGGCGATGAAACTTTTAAAACATTTTGGGAGAAGAGCGATGCCGTTAAAGAGCTCATGAAAAAAAATGGATTGAAAGATATGGACGAAGTGCAGAGTTATTTTGAAAAAAGAGTAGAGAAAATTGTGGAGTCGAAAGGGAAAAAATTTATGGGCTGGGATGAAATATTGGAAGGTGGTCTTGCCCCAAATGCCATTGTGATGAGTTGGAGGGGAATGCAAGGCGGAATAAAAGCTGCGCAGATGCAACATGATGTGGTAATGACACCGACTACTTTTGCGTATTTGGATTATATGCAATCAGATATTATGATAGATCCTAAAGTATATGCCACACTGCGATTAAAAACTGCATATCAATTTGAACCGCTGCCCGATGGTGTTGATGCGAAATTTATAAAAGGAGGACAAGCGAATTTATGGACAGAACAGATTTACAACACTAGGCACATGCAATACATGATCTGGCCGCGAGCTCTTGCTACTGCAGAATGTTTATGGAGCCAAAAAGGAAAAAAGAATTGGGATGATTTCACGAAAAGAACGGAAGCAAATTTTGAAAGAATGGATCAGCAGCAGATAAAATATTCACGTGCTATGTTCGATCCGATTTTTACAGCGAAGAAAGATGCAAATGATTCATTGCTGATTGAACTTTCGACAGAGGTGAATGGGTTGAATATTTATTATAGTTTCGATAATTCTCATCCAGATAATTTCTATCCGAAATATTCAACTCCATTGTCAGTGCCAAAAGAATCGGTGATGCTCAAAGTGATCACCTATCGTGATGGCAAACCAGTCGGCAGACAAATTGATATGCCAATTGCAGAGTTGAAGAGAAGATTGAAACTGAAACCGGATGCGGAGAATTAGGGAATTGATAGTTGATAATTTTTAATGGATAATAGTTCATGATTGCTGCATTATAATGATGGCAGTAATAATTATGTGATTGCTATTTGTCTTGTCATAATTATCTTTTCAGTTGCTGTTACAATAGGACGCTTTCTTGGGTAGGTAAAATTCATTAAATTTGAGTATAACTTTTAGCTATGACAAGACAAATAATTATTGAAAGGACATTAAAAGCAATCAATCAACTTCCCGAAGATAAGGCTGAAGAAATTTCCGACTTTGCCGACTTTATTTTTAAACGCGATGAAGAGCAAGAATTGACAAACGGCATTCAAAAAATGACTTCCCAGAGCCATGCTTTTGATTTTTTGACTAATGAAGAAGATATCTATTCAGTAGCTGATTTAAAAAAAGTTTTTAATGACTAAAGGGGATATTGTTCTTATAACGTTCCCATTTACTGACTTGAGTGGAAGTAAGCTAAGGCCAGCGGTAATACTGGCAGACATAGCGCTTGATATTATTGTTTGTTTCATCACAACACAATCGCAATAGCAGGAATCTACTGATGTGGAACTTTTACCAACAGTAATTAACGGGCTTCGAAAACAATCATTAATACGAACAAATAAAATTGCAACATTAGACAAGAAATTGGCAAAAGGACTTCTGGGAAAATTGATGGATTCTGACCTTGCTGACCTAAACAATAAACTCAAAATATTGCTTCAATTGTCATAAAAGGATAACATTTTATTATTAAAAGGGCTAGCAGATTTTGATTCTGTCAGCCCTTTTTAATGATAGCATATTCTTTACTTCCCAAATTTCTTCTTCAACAAACTCAAAGCATCTTGCATATTATCATTTGATGCGACTGGTGCTTTTGGTTTATCATTGAAAGGTCTATTTCCTCTTGGTGCTTGTGCAGGTCGTTCTTGGGTTTGCTTAATTGATAATGCGATGCGCTTTCTTTGAATATCTACTTCAGTAACTTTCACCATCACCTTATCATTCAGCTTCAGCACTTCACTTGGATCGGTAATATATTTATGCGCAATCTCTGATACATGAACCAATCCATCTTGCTTCACACCAATATCAACAAAAGCCCCGAAACGAGTAAGGTTTGTTACTTGTCCAGGAACAATCATGCCCGCGTGAACATCTTCAATGCTATAAATATTTGCGAATTCAAATACCTGAGCTTCGCTGCGCGGATCTAGTCCCGGCTTCTTTAATTCTTTCAAAATATCCTGCAGCGTATGTACACCAACTGTTTCAGTGGCATATTGCTTTACAGGAATATTGCTGATCACTTTTTCGTTGCCAATCATTTCTTTCAGATCAACGCCACAATCCTTTGCCATTTGTTCCACAGTTTTATAAGCTTCAGGATGCACACCACTTGCATCCAACGGATGATCGCCACCGTTGATTCTTAAAAATCCGGCACATTGTTCATACGCTTTATTACCAAGCCTTGCAACTTCCAGCAATTGCTTTCTGTTGGTGAAGCGACCTTTTTCTTTTCTATAGCTAATAATATTTTCAGCAATGGAAGAACCGATGCCGCTCACATAGCTCAACAAATATTTGCTCGCAGTATTTAAGTTTACACCAACTGCATTCACACAACTAACAACAGTCTGGTCCAATTTGTCTTTCAAACGGATTTGGTTCACATCATGCTGATATTGTCCAACGCCAATACTTTTTGGATCGATCTTCACGAGCTCCGCCAATGGATCCATCAACCTTCTGCCAATGCTCACTGCACCACGAACCGTGATATCATAATCAGGAAATTCTTCACGCGCAATTTCAGATGCAGAATAAATTGATGCGCCATCTTCATTCACTAAAAAAACAGGCAAGCCAGTATTTAGTTTCTTAATAAATTGTTCTGTTTCTCTTCCTGCGGTTCCATCGCCAATTGCAAACGCTTCAATTTTATATTCATGAACGTAACTGCGAATTTTATGTTCCGCATCTGTCAATTTAAAATTTTGTTCATGCACATAGATCAGATCGTTTTTTTGCAGTTCACCTTTCTCATCAAGAATAACAACTTTGCAACCTGTTCTGTAACCGGGGTCAATCGCTAAAATTCTTTTAGTCCCTAAAGGTGATGAAAGTAAGAGCTGGCGAAGGTTTTCAGCGAACACAGTAATCGCTTCTTCATCTGCTTTTGTTTTTAATGCCATCCTAAATTCACTTTCCAAACTTGGCTGCAGCAAACGGCGATAAGCATCTTTGATCGCTTTCTTCACTTGTTCTGCAGCATCATTGTTAGCAGTGATAAATTGCTTCTCCATTTTCATTAAAGCAATTTCTTCTTCGGGAGAAATGATCATCCGCAAAAAACTTTCCATGAAACCGCGCATGATCGCAAGCATGCGATGAGAAGGAATTTTTGATATTGGCTCAGAGAAATCAAAATAATCTTTATACTTAATGCCTTCAGTTTCTTTATCAGTTAATATTTTGCTTTGCACAGTTGCGGTGTCTTCAAACAGCTTTCGAATGTTGGCACGAACTTCTACATCTTCATTCACCATTTCTGCAATGATGTCTCTTGCGCCTTGCAATGCCGCTATATCATCAGCAACTTTATCATTAATAAACTTTGCAGCTTCTTCTTTTATATCAGTTGAACCTTGTGTTAAAAGAAATAATGCCAATGGCTCCAATCCGTTTTCTTTTGCGGATTGTGCTTTTGTTTTGCGCTTCGATTTATAAGGCAGACAAATATCTTCCAGCTCGTTCAAAGCAGTTGCTTCATTTATTTTTGCCTGAAGCGCTTCCGTCATTTTCCCTTGTTCAGTAATTGTTTTTTCTATAAATAATTTTCTGTCAGAAAATTCTTGTTGAAATTTAGCTTCATCTTGAATGGCTTGAATTTGAACTTCATCCAACGCCCCAGTTCTGTCTTTTCTATAACGCGCAATAAATGGGATGGTAGCGCCTTCTGATAATAATTCGAGAACGGTAATAACCTGTTTTTCGGGTATTGATAATTTCGTTGAAACCGGATTTGAAAATGAAATCATATTTTATTTTGACCTATATTTTTAGGGGTGGCGAAGGTAAAGGAAAACTGTTTTATATCAATGTGAAAAGGCACAATGATAGATTTCAAATAGAAACCCTATGCATCAAAAAATGGTTTGTTAAAAAACTTTATCCTAAAAGCAACATTTATTTTGTTCGTAACGACCTTATTGCGGAGCAATAAAAACCAAAACAACCATATTAATAAATTTTTCTAAAAACTACTTCCTCTGATGTTTAAGAATAATTTAAAAATCGCATGGCGCAATCTTATAAAAGATCGCCAATTTACTTTTCTGAATTTGATTGGTTTGTCAACTGGTTTGGCTTGCGTGATACTGATTTATTTATGGGTGAACGATGAACTGCATGTTGATAAATTCAATGAGAAAGATAAACAGCTTTATCAGGTAATGCTGAATGGGCATTCTTCTCATGGCATTCAAACGGGCGAGAACACACCAGGACTTTTAGCTGACGCATTATCAAAAGAAATGCCTGAAGCAGAATATGTAACTTCTGTTATCCCTTCAACATGGTTTGCCAATAAAGGATTGATTTCATTTGGCGATACACATTTAAGAGCAAGCGGCGAATTCGTGAGCAAAGATTATTTCAATATTTTCTCGTGCAATTTTTTTGAAGGAGATAAAAATAAATTGCTTGATAACAAATACAATATTGCGATTTCAAAGGAACTGGCGCTCAAATTATTTAATACTACAGATAATCTGATTGGAAAAAATATTGAATGGAATCAAGAAGGATTGAACGGCAATTATTTGATTGCAGGCATTTTTGAAAAGTTTCCTTCCACTGCAACAAATCAGTTTGACATCATATTCAATTATGATCTTTTCCTCGAAAAGAATCCCAAATTGCAAAGATGGGATAGTAATGATCCGTACACTTATCTTATATTAAAAAAGGGAACGGATGTTAACCAGTTCACCAAAAAAATCAGAAGCTTTATTAAAGAGAAGGATGAAAAGTCAACAGCAACTTTATTCGCACAACGCTTTTCCGATAAATATCTACATGGTCATTACGAAAACGGCAAGCCAGCCGGAGGAAGAATTGAATACGTAAAATTATTTTCTATCATCGCTTTATTTATTTTGATCATCGCATGCATCAATTTCACCAACCTATCTACAGCAAGAGCATCGGGAAGAATGAAAGAAGTCGGCATCAAAAAAGTGATGGGCGCAAGCCGTGGAAAACTGCTGATACAATATATGAGCGAATCACTACTGATTACTTTTTTATCACTTGCGATTACTATCATGCTTGTGTTATTTTTTCTTCCAAGCTTTAATGAAATCACCGGAAAACATTTAGTGCTCAGCATCAGTGCAAATCTTGTATTCGCAGTTCTTGCCATTACGCTTCTTACAGGACTAATCGCAGGAAGTTATCCAGCATTATATCTTTCAGGTTTCAAACCTGTTGCTGTATTAAAAGGAAAATTGGAAACTTCTTTTGGTGAATTGATTGCAAGAAAAGGATTGGTGATATTTCAATTTACATTGTCGGTTGTTTTAATCGTATCTGTGATCATCGTTTACCAACAAATAGAATTGGTGCAAACAAAAAATCTCGGTTACAACAGAGATCATATTATCTATTTTGAAAAAGGCGGAACATTATCAGATAATAAAGATGATTATAAACAAGGTGGCGTGTACGAACAAAATTTGGAAACATTTTTACAAAATGTAAAAAATGTTCCGGGCGTTTTGAATGCATCCAACTTCAGGCATAGCATCACAAATCGGCAAGGTGGAACTACTTCTGTTACATGGCAGGGAAAAGCACCAGATGACCAAACTTCTTTTACAGATATTGCTGCTGGTTATGATTTTATTGAAACGCTTGGCATAGAAATGAAAGAAGGAAGAGCTTATTCAAAAAATTTCGGATCAGAAAAATCAAAAGTTGTTTTTAATGAAGCCGCTATTGACGCGATGGGAATCAAAAATCCTATTGGCAAAATAGTAAATATCTGGGGCGAGGACAAAGAGATAATCGGTGTCACTACAAATTTTCATTTTCAATCGCTGTATGAAAACATCAAGCCATGTTTTTTTGATTTCAGCTTGGGTCAACGAGTTTCTAAAATAATGGTGAAGATAAAAGCAGGTTCTGAAAAAAACACGATCGACAATCTTGCAAAATTTTATAAAACTTATACTAGCGAACCACTCGAATACAAATTTCTGGATGAAGATTATCAGACATTGTATTCATCAGAACAAAGAGTAGCAAAGCTCTCGCGATATTTTGCTGGATTAGCGATCATCATATCTTGCCTCGGTTTATTTGGTCTTGCGGCATTTACTGCCCAGAGAAGACAAAAAGAAATTGGCATTCGCAAAATAGTTGGGGCAACAGTGACCAACATTGCTTTCATGTTATCAAAGGATTTTTTGAAATTGGTGTTGATTGCCGTTTTAATTGCATTTCCATTATCATGGTGGGCAATGAATGATTGGCTACATAGTTTTGCTTATCGAATTAATGTTGGCGCCACTGTATTTTTAATCGCAGGTTCGTCCATTATTTTAATCACATTATTAACGATAAGTTTTCAAGCGATAAAAGCGGCGGTGGCAAATCCTTTGAAGAGTTTGAAAAACCCCTGACCCCTAAAGGGGAACTTAATTCGGAAATGCATCATCAAAATTTAGTTCTTTAAATTTAATTTTCAACCCGCCTTCAGGCTCCCCTTTAGGGGTCGGGGGCAAATCTTCATTCATGCTAAGGAATTATTTCAAAACTGCCGTCAGAAATCTTTTTCGAAACAAAATCTATTCCTTCATCAACATTGCAGGATTAAGTCTGGGACTGGCTTTTGCAATGCTCATCATTTTATATGTGAAAGACGAGGTGAGTTATGATCGGTTTCATAAAGGTGTGAGCCAGACTTATCTGTTGGGCAGAAAAATAATTAATCCTGATGGAAGTATAAACGGCACAGACGGTTATACAGGATATTTTCAGGGTCCAAAATTTGCAGCGGCTATTCCGGAAATTCAGTCTTTTGTTCGATTAATTTATGGACAAAAAGATATCAAGACCGGAACTGACATTCAATCGCAACAATTGTATTATGTTGATTCTAATTTCTTCTCAGTATTTTCTTTTCCGTTAATAAGCGGTAATCGGAAAACAGTTTTCCTTGAGCCCAATTCCATTGTTATTTCAGAAGAACTCGCTGAAAAACAATTTGGAACCAAAGACGCGTTGGGCAAAACAATCATGATGAAAGACGATGATAAATTCACGCCTTATATTGTTTCCGGAGTGGCGAAAAAATGTCCACAAAATTCTTCTATAAAATTTCAGGCGCTTCTTCCATTAAAAATTTCCAAAGAAGATGAACAGAACAATGAGAACTGGCTGAATTTTTTTCTGAACACATTTGTTGTGCTCAATCCGAACGTAAATGCAAAAGTTGTAGAGGCAAAAATAAAAACTACTTATACAGCAGATGCAAAAGAAGCCATGAGAATTATGCTGGAAAAATATGGCGCAAAATGGACACCAGAATTTTCATTACAGCCTTTTACCAATTTACATCTCAGTCAGGATTACCGCGCTTATGAACTTTCTGATGCAAGTAATCCAACATTTTCTTACATACTTTCAGGCATTGCCATTTTTATTTTATTGATTGCGTGCATCAATTTTGTGAACCTTACCATTGCGCGTTCAATTAAACGTGCAAAAGAAATTGGTATTCGTAAAGTGATTGGTGGCGATAGAAAACAACTCATAATTCAATTTCTGGGTGAGTCATTTATTTTATGCCTCATTGCATTTGTGTCAGCCATTTTCTTAGTGTTATTAATTCTTCCCGTATTCAATCAGCTTTCCAATAAAGCGCTCGCTCTTTCTTATTTATTTGATACAAAATTAGTAGCAGGATATATCTTTCTTTTTATTACCACAAGCTTATTAGCGGGTTTTTATCCCGCATTGATATTATCAAATTACAATCCAGTGCAAACATTGTACAGCAGGTTTACACTCGGCGGGAAAAATTATCTGCAGAAATCGTTGGTCGTATTACAATTTTCACTCGCTTCATTTTTAATTATTGCCGCGCTAACTATTTTTTCGCAATTCAATTATCTCACCACTCAAAAATTGGGTTATGATGATAGCAATCTTGTTATCATTAATCAACAGGGAATAAAACCTGATGAAGCTAAATTGATCAAAGAAGAATTAATGAAGAACCCGAACATTATTGGGGCAGCACCAAAAAATCATGATTGGTCAAACACATCAGCAAAAATAAATGGAGAAGCAGAGATTGGTTTTGGTTATGAAAGAATTGACGAATCTTATTTACCGTTATGCAAAATACCAATTGTTGAAGGGCGCAATTTCTCATCAGCGTTCCCATCTGATTCTTCACATTCCGTTTTGGTAAATGAAACATTTGTAAAAGAAGCGAAATGGAAAAACCCAATCGGGCAGGAAGTTAATTTTTGGTATGACAATGAAAAGTACACAGTTGTTGGCGTAGTAAAAGATTATCATTTTCATCCTTTGAGTGAAAAAATAAAGCCACAATTATTTACGATGAAGCCGAGCAAGAGTGGATTTGGAACCATGTATGTAAGATTAAAAGCTGGTTCTGAAACTAGCAGCCTTCAGTTTATTGAAAAGACTTTCAAAAAAATATTTCCGCTAAGCCCTTATTCATATACATTCAAAGATCAGCAGAACAAAAAAAATTATGCAGCGGAAGAAAGATGGAAACATATCATATTCTTTGGAGCAATCATTACCATTTTTATTTCTTGCATCGGGCTTTTTGGTTTATCTGTATTATCAGCCGAAAAAAGAACAAAAGAAATTGGCATCAGAAAAGTTTTGGGCGCATCGGTCAGCGGCGTGGCAACAATTCTATCAAAAGATTTTTTAAAGCTTGTTGTCATTGCACTCGTATTATCAATGCCGCTTGCATGGATTGCAGCCAGCAAATGGCTCGAAAATTATCCATATCGGATTTCTTTAAGCTGGTGGATGTTCGCCACAGCAGCATTGCTTGTTATATTAATCGCATTGTTAACCGTGAGCTTTCAGGCAATTAAAGCAGCAGTGGCAAATCCGGTGAAGAGTTTGAGGGCCGAGTAAATTTGAAAATGTGAAAATGGGTCAATGTGAAAATTAATTTGAGTGAATGTTTTCACTAGCTCTGGCATTTATGCCAGAGAAAAAAATGACAATCAAATTTCAGAAATTATATATATAATCATAAATACAATTTTGTCCCCAGCATCAGTAACATTTTCTCCATTCCTGCGTCCTTATAATTTGACAACTAAATAACTGGTAATTATGGCGCATGCACTCTGAATTTCAGAAATCGTAAATCACAAATCGTAATTCATAAATAAAATATCTACATCAAGCAACATTTATAATGTTCCCCGCGACCTTATTGCTGGGCAATAAAAATCAACACTACTATGCTAAAAAATTTCTTCAAGATCGCTTTCAGGAATCTCTGGCGCAGCAAAGGCTTTTCCGCTATTAACATCATCGGGCTTGCTATTGGCATGGCGAGTGCTATTATTATTTTATTATGGATACAGAATGAGTTGAGTTATGATCAGTTCCATGAAAAGAAAGACAGGATCTATGAAGCATGGAACCGTTCTAAGTTCGACGGCAAGCTCATGAGCTGGAGCACAACGCCTAAAGTTCTTGCCAGAACACTTGAAAAAGATCTTCCTGAAGTGGAACAAGCTGTTCGCGTGCATTGGCCCAGTAATTTTTTATTCAGCATTGGCGATAAGCGATTGACAGTTCAGGGAAGGATGGTCGATTCAAATTTTTTACAGGTCTTCACTTTTCCATTAATAAAAGGCAACCCATCAACAGTTCTGAATGAACCCCATTCTATTGCAATCACTCAAAAATTAGCTATCAAACTTTTTGGAAAAAATGAAGATCCAATTGGTAAAATCATTAAAATAGATAACTCAGATAATTTCACGGTAACGGGTATCTTAAAAGATGTGCCCAATGACACTCGTTTTAATTTTGAATATTTATTGCCGTGGGCGTATGTGCGCCAACGTGGCGAAGATGATAACGAGTGGGGCAATAACAGCACAGCCACATACGTATTGCTGAAACCCAATGCAAGCCTTGCTTCTGTTACGCCAAAAATGAAAGTCTTCAAACAGAAATATAATGATGAAGCTAAAAAAGACAATTGGCAAATGTTCCTTTATCCAATCAGTCGCTGGCGTTTATATTCAAATTTTGAGAATGGATATGAAAATGGTGGTCGCATCACATTTGTAAAACTGTTTGGCATCATCGCATCTTTTGTTTTATTGATCGCTTGCATCAATTTTATGAACCTTAGCACAGCACGAAGTGAAAAGCGTGCGAAAGAAGTAGGTATCAGAAAAGTAGTCGGCGCACAAAAATCTTCTTTGATCAGCCAGTTCATCAGCGAATCTATTTTGCTTGCTTTCATCGCCGGTGTCATCGCCATCATCATTGTTCAGTTGAGTCTTTCTGGTTTTAATGAAC
Source organism: uncultured Bacteroidota bacterium (assembly GCA_903927975.1). GTDB lineage: Bacteria > Bacteroidota > Bacteroidia > Chitinophagales > Chitinophagaceae > Puia. The sequence goes on from CAIYPC010000456.1 coordinate 16,357, forward strand.
TTACAGACAAACATTTATTCATCCCATATAGCAGCCCTTATTTCTGGATCACGGGAATTGGCTTTGTGATATTCACGGGTTTTTTAGCGGGCAGCTATCCTGCCTTTTTTCTCTCTTCATTTCAGCCAGTAAAGGTGTTGAAAGGCACTTTCAAAA
>CAIYPC010000457.1 GCA_903927975.1 uncultured Bacteroidota bacterium
TGCAAGAAGGAAAACGACAGAAGCAGGTTGCAGGTTTGCTTCATGAGGAGCTGAGCAATATTTTTCAAAGGCTTGGGCTGAACATGATGGATGGCGGAATGATTTCCATCTCATCAGTAAAAATTACGCCCGATCTTTTTGAAGCGAGAGTTAATATAAGCATGTTGAATGTGAAAGATATGCAGGGCACGCTGAAAAAAATTGAGGATAGAAGCTGGGAAATAAAAAAAGAATTGGTGAGCAGGATAAAACATCAGTTGCGCAGCATGCCGCAATTGAGCTATTTTGTTGATGATTCATTGGATTATGTTGACAAGATGGAAGAGCTTTTTAAAAAATTAAAACCCCCTGCCCCTGATGGGGAGTAAAAATATTTTTTCACGAATTTAAATTTCCCCTTTAGGGGATAGGGGTATGAACTTTCTCTTCGCGTGGCGATATTTCAAAGCAAAAAAATCTACCAATGCAATCAATATCATTGCTTGGGTGAGTGTGCTTGCGATTATTATTGGCACTGCATCATTAATACTTGTTCTAAGTGTGTTCAATGGTTTTGAAGATTTGGTGAAATCGCTGTATTCTTCTTTTTATACAGACCTAAAAATTTCTCCGCAAACAGGAAAAACAATCACGCTTTCTAACGAGCAGTTAAAACAATTATCGTCATTTCAAAATGTGCGATCTTATTCTTTGGTTATAGAAGATAAGGCGTTGTTGCAAAATGGAGAGCCGTTGAGCATTGTGAACTTGAAAGGTGTTGACAGCAATTACATCAACGTAACAAGCATTGAACAAAAAATTGTGAATGGAAAATTTTTGATTGGGAATGCTGATACTCCTTCCGTAGTGCTTGGTGCTGGCATTGAAAATGCGCTGCAAGTTCAGTCTGATAGAAATATTCTTCCGCTGTCAGTTTATCTTTTTAAAAAAACAGATCAATTCGATAATTCAGGTGCGGCACTGAATAATGCAAGTCTTGAATCGTCTTTAAGCACCAGCAATATTTTTACCGCCGGAACATTTTTAATCCAGCAGGACTTTGATAATAATTACGCATTCACCAATATTGATTTTATGCGGCGCATGCTTGGCTTGCGAGCCAATGAATTCAGCGGCGCGGAGATTTCATTGAAAGATGAAAACGAGACAGAACAAACAAAAACATCATTGCAAAAATTATTTGGGAAAGATTATAAAATTGAATCGCGCTATGAGCAGAACAAAAGTTTGTATGGCGTGATGCGAACAGAAAAATGGGTGATATATGGAGTGCTCACGTTGATCCTTATCGTTGCAGCATTCAATATTGTTGGCGCATTGACCATGCTGGTTCTCGAAAAACAAAAAGATATCAACGTGTTGAAAGCGCTCGGTGCGAGCAATAATTATATACAGCGCATTTTTTTAAGTGAGGGTTTTTTGCTTGCAATCATTGGCGGCTTTTTAGGGCTTTTGCTCGCGATTCTGATTTGCTGGCTTCAGGTGAAATATAAATTGGTGCCATTGCAAGGCGGTTCTTTTTTGATTGATTATTATCCGGTGAAATTAGTGCCAACAGATTTTTTGCTAGTGATAACAACCATTATGGTGGTTGCATTTATTGCCGCATGGTTCCCATCGCGCAAAGCGGCGATACAACAGATTGAATTGAAGAGCTGAAGAAGATTTGAAAATGGCTCAATAATCCAATTGCTCAATTCTTTATTCTAAGATTAATTGCATTGAGCAATTGAGCCATTTGCAAATTTTCACATTAATAATCTCCCAGTGTTTCCGGAATCTGTGCCAATGCTTTTTGAAGCTGTTCATCATTAGGTGCAACGCCATGCCAGTTGTGGTCGTTCTCCATAAAATCAACGCCCTTGCCCATGATGGTATGCATCATAATTGCAATGGGTTTTCCTTTCCCGATCAACCCTTTTGCTTTATCCAGCGTGGCTACCACTTCGTCCATATCGTTGCCATTCAAAACTTCTAAAGTCGTCCAGCCAAATGCTTCAAATTTTTCGCGGATGTTTCCCAAACCTCCAACGGCTGCGGTAGTTCCGTCAATCTGTTGTCCGTTCCAGTCAATCGTTGAAATAAGATTATCAACTTTGTGATGAGCAGCGAACATAACGGCTTCCCATATCTGGCCTTCTTCCAACTCACCATCGCCGTGCAGTGAAAAAACAATATTATTTTCTTTATTAAGTTTTTTAGTAAGTGCTGCGCCAATTGCTGCGCTCAAGCCTTGTCCAAGTGACCCGCTGGCAATTCTGATGCCTGGCAAATGCTCATGTGTAGCTGGATGACCCTGTAAGCGCGAATTGATTTTGCGAAAAGTTGCAAGCTCTTTGATGTCAAAATAACCGGAACGGGCAAGTGTTGAATAAAACACAGGCGAAATATGTCCGTTCGATAAGAAAAACACATCCTCATTTTTTGCATCCATGCTGAACTGAGGGTTGTGCTCCATGATATTAAAATATAGACCAGTGAAAAATTCTGTGCAACCAAGTGAGCCTCCAGGATGACCGCTGTTTGCGCCGTGAACCATTCTAAGGATGTCTCTCCTAATTTGTGAAGCAATCGATTTTAGTTCAGCCATAATTTATTTTTGAGATAATGAATGGCTGCAAAACTAAAGGATTTATTTTTTGCATCGGGCATTGATAGTATTAAACTTTTGCATTATCTTGTAGATGACATTCTCCCCTCATCTGCTATTGTTTTTGCGGTTAAAGTTTTTGTTCCCTTTAAATTATACCTTTACCTTTATACTTTACGTATATGTATGTAATGGATTGGTTTAGTTGTAAGCATTTAGATTTAAATAATATTATTTTGTACCAATCAAAACGAGGCTGATGTTTGATGTTCTACTATCCATAGTAATTTCCTTCACTGTAACATTTCTGGCTATTCCTGTGATAATTAATGTAGCAGAAATGAAAAAGCTTTACGATGTGCCAGATGGCGAGCGCAAAATCCATCATTCACCGATTACACCTCTTGGTGGCATAGGTATTTTTGCAGGGTTTGCATTTGGCTGTTTGCTTACCATACATTTTGATCAGTCTCCTGAGTTTCAATTTTTTGTCGCGGCTGCACTTATCATTTTCTTTCTCGGGCTGAAAGATGATATCCTCATTATATCTGCCATCAAAAAGTTTATTGGTCAGGTTTTAGCAGCATTCATGATAATTTATTATGGAGGTGTTCAGATAAAAAGCATGCATGGATTTTTAGGTCTTTATCAGTTGCCTGAAATGTTCAGCTTGTTGCTTACCTATTTTGCGGTGATTGTAATCATCAATTCATTCAATCTGATTGATGGCGTTGATGGACTTGCAGGAAGTTTAGGATTGATGGCTTTAACAATATTTGGTTTTTATTTTTTGAATGTTAATATGCTTTCCTATTCCATACTTGCTTTTTCATTGGCAGGTAGCCTTCTTGCATTTTTGATTTTTAATTTTCAGCCTGCAAAGATATTTATGGGCGATACCGGATCGCTCCTGATTGGATCGATATGCGCCATATTGGCCATAAAATTTATTAATGTCGCTAATACTGTCGATTCGGTCAATCCTGTTGCGGCAGCCCCTGCCATTGGTTTTGCTATTTTAATGATACCGTTGCTCGATACTTTGCGTGTATTTGCAATTAGGATATTTTATCGCCGCTCACCTTTCAGCCCAGATAGAAATCATGTACACCATCTTCTTTTGGACAGAGGGTTTTCTCATAGGGCGATTACCATCACTTTGGTATCAATTAACCTCGCCCTGGTTGCCCTTGTATATGTAGGCAGGTCGTTAGGCTGCACCATCCTTATCTTCGGAGTAATTGCTTTCTTCTTTGCTTTTATTGCATTGCTTTATAATGTCAAAATAAAATCTAAGCTCACTGTTGCTAAATCAGTGAATAATATGCAGGATAATATAGAGCTAAAGCCCGCTTCAAAAATTGTTTCTTTTGTGAACGAAAACGTGCTGGAACAAAAAAATTAGCATTTCTTTTCCCAGATAATCTACAAATTTTTTTTATCAGCTTTTGTTCAGTTTCTCTTTTAATGTAGGTTTGCATTTCTCTTAATATTTTATGTTATGAATGAAGATTTAGAATTCATCATGGATGAGGCGCAGGAATCCATGAAAAAAGGGATCACCCATTTAGAAGCCGAGCTTATTAGGATAAGAGCAGGTAAAGCAAATCCTCAAATGCTTGAAGGCTTGGTGGTTGATTATTATGGCACGCCCACACCTATCAATCAGGTAGGCAATGTTTCTGCGGTAGATGCACGCACGCTCACCATTCAGCCTTGGGAAAAAAACATGCTGCAGCCGATTGAAAGATCGATTATTGCGGCAAACCTTGGTGTTACGCCTCAAAATGATGGCAATATCATCCGATTGTTTATGCCTCCTTTAACAGAAGAAAGAAGAAAAGAATTTGTGAAACGTGCTAATAATGAAGGCGAGCAATCAAAAGTGGCTATCAGAAACATTCGTCGCGATGCCATTGAAGAAATAAAAAAATTGCAGAAAGATGGATTGAGTGAAGATGCCGCAAAAGATGCTGAGAAAGGAATGCAGGATATAACGGACAAGTATATCTCTTTAGTAGAAAAGCACCTTTCAGTAAAAGAAAAAGAAATCATGTCAATATAAACGCGCAATAAATTTCTCTTCTGATAAAATTAAAATAGCGAGATTTATATTCAACAAGAATAAATTTCTAATGCCTAATATTAAACTGAAAGATATAAGCACAAGAGCTCCGAAAGATTTTGATAAGCAAGAAACAAAAGATAAGCTGCAAAAGATTTTGCTGGAGCTGGACGATTTGCAAAATCTTTTATATGCTGAGTCTAAACATTCTTTGCTGGTTGTTATTCAGGGAATGGATGCAAGCGGCAAAGATGGGGCGGTAAGAAATGTTTTAGGCAAGCTGAACCCGCAAGGCGTACTGGTAAAATCTTTCAAGGCACCAACCGCAGAAGAACTATCGCACGATTTTTTATGGAGAATACATTCTCACGCACCCGCAAAAGGGATGATCCAGATTTTTAACCGATCGCATTATGAGGATATTTTGATCACACGGGTTCATAAATGGTGCGATGACAAGACAGCAAAGAAAAGAATGCAGTCGATCAATGATTTTGAAAAATTATTGACAGAACATAATAACACATCCATCCTGAAATTTTATTTGCATATTTCTCCCGAAGAACAGCAGCAAAGACTGAATGAACGGATTAAAGACCCGACCAAGCAATGGAAATATAATGAGAACGATTTAGCAGAAGCCAAGCTTTGGGATGATTATATGAATATGTATGAAGATTGTTTTGAAAACTGCAATGACATTCCGTGGACAATCACCCCTTCAGATCAAAATTGGTATAAGGAATATGTAATTGCGTCAGCAATAAAAGACACTTTGAAAGGTTTTAATATGCAGTTCCCGGGTTTAAAAAAATAGATTCATTTTTTTAAACTCGAATGTTATTTGTCAAACAACATCTCTATTTCCCGATTATTTTATCTACTTTTCAAGTAATCTTTTAACCAACTAAAACAAACAATTATGGGAATGCTTAAAGAGTTTAAAGAATTTGCCATGAAAGGCAATCTTGTTGATATTGCCGTTGCTTTCGTAATGGGCGGTGCCTTTGGAAAAGTAGTGACTTCTTTTACAGAAGGAATGGTTGCCCCTTTGATAGGGTTGCTTACGGGAGGCGAGGATTTTAGCGAGAAAAAGATAGTCATCAAACAGGCAGTAGCAAAAGTTCTGGATCCAACAGGGAAAGAAGTAGTAGCTGCGGCTAACGAAGTGGCTATTAAATGGGGGGCTTTTCTAACTGCTGTGATTGATTTTATTATTGTAGCCTTTGTAATGTTTCTTATTATAAAAGCAATCAACGGCATGAAAAAGAGAGAAGTGCCAGCACCTCCTGCCGGACCATCCAGCACCGATCAATTGCTCATGGAAATTCGTGATCAATTAAAGAAATAATTTTCTCGTTGTTTGCCAATTAATCCTGATTTACATTTGCAGCCCAAAGTAAATCCCAGATCAGGATTAATTGGCATTTTTATTAACTAAAACTTTTATGTATGAAGAGACTTTGTGTAAGCCTTGTTATCATTTTTTTTGCAATCAACGTATTCGCTCAAGATAAAACGGCGCAGGAACTGAAAAGTGAAACAAACAGGGAAATAAAAAAAGATCCTAAAGACACTGTTGCAAAAACTTGGAAGATAGGCGGGCTTTATAGCCTTACTTTTAATCAGGCTGCATTGAGCAACTGGTCTGCTGGCGGCGATAAATCTTCTCTTTCTCTTGCCACAAACCTAAATATGTTTGCCTTCTATAAAAAGGGAAAACATTCGTGGGATAATACGCTGGACTTGGCTTATGGTCTGGTGAGCACAACAAGCCTCGGCACACGGAAAGCTGATGATAGGATAGATCTTTTATCAAAGTATGGTTATGAAGTTGCAAAAAGCTGGTATATCAGCGGACTTTTTAATTTTAGAAGCCAATTTGCAAAAGGCTATGCTTATCCAACGGATTCCACTAAAACGGTCACTTCGGATTTCTTAGCCCCTGCTTATATATTATTATCTCCTGGCGTGAATTATAAACCAAACGACGAGTTTTCATTTTTCATTTCTCCTGTAACCGCAAGATGGGTAATCGTTAGCAATGATTCACTTGCTCGGCAGGCAGCGTTCGGTGTTGATTCAGGAAAAAATTCGAGATTTGAGTTCGGCGCTTTTGCAAGCATTAGCTATAATAAAAAAATAAGCGCGAGCGCGGTTTACACCGGACGGCTCGATTTATTCTCTAATTACCTGCACAATCCTCAGAACATCAGTTTATACTGGACAAATATTCTGTCTGTAAAAGTTACCAAAGTGCTGAGCATGATGATAACAGCCAATATGATTTATGACAATGATATAAAGTCTGTAAAAGCAGATGGCACAGCCGGCGGTCCGAAGCCACAGATACAGGAGCTGTTTGGGATAGGATTGGGTATTAAATTGTGATTTTTATCAACATTGTTTGTGAGCAAAATATGAATAGCGGAACAAATCAGCGTTGAACTGATTTCTTACATTTGCCAATTACAGTTTGCATTTTATTGAAACTGTAATTGGCATTTTGATTTAAAAAAAGAATTTAGTGAACAATACTTCTTATCAGATAAAGTTGCCGCAGTTCGAAGGTCCTTTCGATTTGCTTCTGTTTTTTATTGAGCGCGATGAGCTGGACATTTATAATGTGCCCATCAATAAAATCAATCAGGATTTTCTTCAGTTCATCCACGAACAGGAAAAGCACAATATTGAATTGTCGAGCGAGTTCATTCTTTTTGTCTCTACATTGATGCGCATTAAAGCGAAAATGCTTTTGCCAAGAAAAGAATTGGATGAGCAAGGAAATGAAATCGATCCACGTCAGGAACTGATCGATAAGATCCTTGAATACAAACGTTATAAAGAAGCATCTGCTCGGATGGCAGAGATGGAAACAATGCGCATGCTGATGATCAGGCGCGGCAACCTGCATAAAGATCTATCTAATATTGGCGAAGAAAGTGGTGAAGGAACTGAGATACAAAATATCACGCTGTTTAAATTGATGAAGGCTTTTGAACGTGTGGTCTTGCGCCTGCAGGAAAAGCAGAACAAGCCTGTTCATACAGTTGTGCAGTATGAATACACAATGGAAGACAGCCGTGACCACATGCTCAAATTATTGCAGGATGAAAAATCAGTGCCTTTCGAAAAAATATTTTCAATTTGTGAGAATCGGATTCACGCTATCTTTCTTTTCTTGTCAATGCTGGAGCTGGTTCAGCAGAAATATATGACAATCATCGTGGGCGAAGGAAGAAATAATTTCATTGTAGAGTTCAATGAGGACAGACAGGAAGAAGAAGTCATAACATTTAATTAATCCATCTCTTTACTGACGAATCGTCCGAAAATTTGTAGAAAATGCTGCAAATAGTAATTGGCACTCATATTGATGTTTAAACATCAAATAATTGTTTTATGACAACAAGAACAATCTCGAATATAGAAACATCTTCCGTTGAAATGGTGGGAGCAAACAGAGTGTTGCAAGCTTTGCCAACGCGTAACCTGAAACAGGTTGATCCATTTATTTTGATCCACCACATGGTGCCGGTTGATGTGAAGCCGGGCGCTTCCATACGCATACCCCCACATCCGCATGCCGGTTTTGAAGTGGTGACATATTTGATAGATGGAGAATTTTTTCATCGCGATAGCAAAGGACATGATGTTGTTGCGAAAGGCGGCGATATTAATTGGATGACTTCGGGTTCTGGCATTGTGCATTCAGAAGGGCCGACAGAAAGTTTTTTAAAGAGCGGCGGAAAGTTACAACTGATGCAAGTGTGGATCAATCTTCCTTCAAAAGATAAATTTGTGGATGCTTCTTTTCACAATTATCCATCAGCAGGTTTTCCTGTTATAGAAGATGAAAATAGTTCAATGAAAGTTTTGATAGGAAATTATGATGGAAAGGAATCTCCTGTTGATACAAAAACGCCGATGTTTTATTATCACATAAAATTGAAAGCTGGCAGTTCATTCAATTTAAAACTGGATGATGATTTCACTGCTGCTTTATATATAATGAGCGGAAAAATAATATCATTGAATGAAGATGCAAAAGCAGGTCAGTTGATTCATTATAATACGGATGGAAATCAAATTTCATTTTCAGCGACGGAAGATGCTGATGTGATTGCTTTTGGTGGGCTTCCTTTAAAAGAAAAAGTAGTGAGCTATGGACCATTTGTGATGAATAGTTTTGAAGAAATTCAACATGCGATTTCGGATTATGAAACGGGGAAGATGGGAAGGCTGGACTATTAAAGTGGTAAGTGATTAGTTGTAAGTAAGGCATTTCATTAATAAAGCTTTTACTTACCACTTATTACTTACGACTTTTGGCTAGTTAAATATCCAAAGCAAAATCGGTTGTCTGTTCCCGTTAATAATCACTTGAAGCTGTTTCATAAATTCTGGCGAAACCATGGCACAGCCTCGACTGTTACAAATTGGATAAGGATAAGTTTCCTGCGGTGGAACACAGTCATAGGAATGCAGCACAACATTTCTTCTGAAAGCATTGCTGTTGGTGCTATCAAGCCCATACAATTTATACGAGGCGCCAAATCTTCCATTATAAGGTTGACCGATTTTATATTTTCCCAATGAGCTGCAACCACTTTCACATTGGTTAGAAAATTTTGGATATAAACTGAAGCCATTATCGCCTGAACCGTGCGCAACCAATGCAGATGCAATTATGGAATCTTTCGAAATGTTGTACACAAAAAACCTATTCTTCCCTGAAGAAAGACTCATGTCAGCAAGGAAACAAATGTTTTGATTGTATTTTTTTTCTGAAGCAAATTTTTTCAGCAGCAAAGCTTTCTGTGAGATTTTATTGATCTCGGCTTCATCAGTATTTTTTGAAGCCTTAAATTCTGGGGAACGAGCTTTGTGAAATCCTTTGTAATAATAATGTCCCGCCATCACGAGCATTGCACAAATAACAGTCAGTAATAATAAGCCAACATAACGCAGCCATTTCATGGTTTTAAGAATTAGTGTGCATATAACGACGCACAAAAATTTTCATTCCATAAAAAATTCTTAATACTGATGTTAAAGAAAAGAAAAAGTGAGTGGTGAGTTGTGAGTAGTGAGTAGTGAGTTGTGAATGGTGAGTGAGCAAGTTAATCAGTCACTACTCACCATTCACAACTCACTCTTCGTGGCTTTTATTTTTTTGAAATAATTTCATAATGATTACAAACAACTCCATTTGAAAAAGTATGATTTGCGAGCAACCTTAATTTTGTTCTGTCTTTGATATTTTTAAATAAAGGAATGCCTTGCCCAAGCAATATAGGATTGACAAACAACCAGCATTCATCAATCAGGTTTTCTTCCATTAATGAATGAGCTGCGGAAGGGCTGCCAAAGATTAAAATATCTTTTTCAGTTTTCTTTTTCATTTCATTAATGTTGGTTGCGATATTATTGCTGATGACGGTTGTGTTTTTGAAATGCTCGCCTTTTAATGTTTTTGACAACACAAATTTGTTTGCTTTCATATACCATCTCGAATGTTGGATGTCGTGCTTTGTAGCATTGGGCAGATCCGCCGCGGTGGGCCAGTAAGCTTCCATCATTTCAAAAGTAACGCGACCGTATAAAGCTGTGTCAGCCTCGTCAACGCGGTCGCCGACATAATCAAAAATTTCTTCATCAACAATTATCCAATCCATTTCTCCGCTTGGGCCAGCAACAAATCCATCGAGAGATGTGTGCATGAATAAGACGAGGTTTGCCATATTGATTATGTTTAATTTTTGTCGAAAAAATTCTAATCGTTTGTAAAATCAATCGAGCTCAAAATTTGTTCAGTTTCATGAAAATCAATTATTCGTTTATCTGTAATGATATCTTCAAATTTTAATTTGTGTTTTAATGTAATCCCGTTTAGCGTTCTACATCTGCTTAAAGCCGTATAAACTTGTCCATTAACGAACGCGCCCATGCCCAAATCAATAATTACATTATCAAATGTTAAACCTTGACTTTTGTGTATAGTTATTGCCCATGCTAATTTAATGGGAAATTGTATGAATGTTCCTATAATTTCAGAAACAATTTTCTTTTTCTCCTTATCATATTTATATTTTCTATTCTCCCATGTTTCTTTTTGCAATCTATGGATAGAGTTGTCTCTTAAACGAATTTCTATTATATCATTCGAAATAAA
>CAIYPC010000458.1 GCA_903927975.1 uncultured Bacteroidota bacterium
AATTCTATTTTTTGTTTTCACAATTCATACCTCTTGTCAAAACAAAAATCAATCGACAACCCAAAGAGAAAAAAGTGACACAAAAAAATCTTCAAACAGTATTTTCTTTAACCAGATTATGCAGCTTGAAGAATTCAAACAAGAACAAAAACGGGTTGATTCAATTGGAAAGATTTCGGGGATCTCGGTTAAATTTCATGTTGATATAGTTGACAGTTCATTTTTAAAGGAAGACGAAGGCAAACATATTTCACTTGCTTTTATCAATGAAGATTATCCATATAATCATAATCAGACAATGTACACAGTGAAGTTTGACAAAGACACACAAAAAATAATTTCAATAATCAAAGACGAAAAGCAATTCGAACATTCCGAATCGATAATACCGCAAGACATCCCTCTTCCTAAAAAACAATAATTGTTTAGATTTAAGCCAATGAACTCAGTGAAAAAAAATAAGATCCTATTTATAGCTCTGCTTGCGCTCTGTTCAACAGCACCATTTATATTTTTTTCTTTCAGCAAACTCATCCCGAAAAAACAAACAGAAACAACTCGACCGAATATTATTTTTTTATTGACAGATGATCAGCGCTTTGATGCGCTCGGCGCCATGGGCAACCCAATTATCCAAACACCCAATATGGATAAATTGGCTAGAGCAGGAATATTATTTAAGAACGCTTATGTTACTACTTCCATTTGTTGTGTCAGTCGCGCCAGCATACTCACGGGACAATATGAATCGCGCCATCACATCGATGATTTTGCAACAAACCTTTCCGCACAAGCAATCGAAAAAACATATCCTTCATTATTAAAAAATGCTGGTTATAATCTTGGTTTCATCGGCAAGTTTGGTGTGGGCACAAAACCGCCAGAATATTTATTTGATTATTGGGTGAACACAGAAGCCGGCGGAAAAACGCAGCCCGATTATATTACCATTGGTAAAAATGGTGAGCCAATACATGATACTGATACCATCGGCAATGCGATCAATCATTTTCTGGATCAGTTTGGCAACAAAGCACCTTTCTGTTTATCGGTGAGTTTTAAAGCACCGCATGAACAGGATGGAGATCCGCCAACATACGTCATTCAGCCGCGTTACAAAGATTATTATAAAGATGTAACCATTCCATCGCCCGAAACGGCTGATCCAAAATATTGGAATCAGTTGCCAGATTTTTTAAGGACTGAAGATAATTTTGGGAGGCAAAGATGGCGCGGTCTTTTTGGCACTCCGCAGCTGTATCAGGAAAACGTAAAAAATTATTATCGATTAATTACTGGCGTGGATGATGTAATTGGCAACATGGTTAACAAACTGCAACAGTTAGGCATAACCGAAAAAACAATCATTATCCTGATGGGTGATAATGGCATGTTTTTGGGCGAACATGGCATGGAAGGTAAGTGGTATGGATACGAAGAATCAATACGCGTTCCACTATTTATTTACGACCCAACTTCCTCACAAAAAATTCAACATTATACAGCTTCGCAGATTGCTTTGAATATTGACATCGCCTCTACCATATTGGCGATGGCTCACGTGCCTGTTCCGTCAGAAATGCAAGGAAAAAATTTATTAGATGTATTAGAAAATAAAATCCCTGCCAGAGAGGAGTTTTTTTATCAGCATTATTTTTTAGGTAGTCCGCATATCCCAAAGGTTGAAGGAATAGTAGGGCGACAATTTAAATACATGATTTATAAAGAGCATAACTATGAAGAACTATACGATATAAAAAATGATCCGCACGAAACGTTGAACCTCGCAAACAATCCTAAATATAAAAGCACACTTGAAGAGATGCGAAAGCAATATGGAGAAATGAAGAAAACTGTTTTATAGATGAAATATATCACAGAAAAAAAAGAGACCAATAAATCAGTCTCTTTTTTGATTAGTACAGCTCCATTGATTATGACCTGCAAATTTAGATACACAAAGTTTTGCTGATATCAACTTATTGTTATGTTTCAATATCAAGGTTTGTTAAACGAAGATTGCTTTATAACATCTCAAAATAAAAATTACCCGATGCCACGATATTAGCGTTTATATTATCGACCTTTAAAATATCAATGACTAAAACTTAACCAATGCTTAAAGAAAAAATAAAAACGACGGATGAAGCAAAACAAAAACTAATTTTTGCAGAACAAAAAGCAAAAGAATTATTTAATGCAATAGAAGAAAGGGGATTGATCGTTTCTGGGAAATCTGAGAAACAACTTTGTGATGAAATAGTAAAAATCGCAAAGGAAGATTTTGGCATCATCGCTCATTGGAGCAAAAAAATTGTGAGAACAGGCGTTAATACATTGCAGCCTTTCATTGCAAACCCACCTGATCTCATTATTCAGGATGGTGATATTTTATTCTTTGATTTCCATCCTATTTTTGAAGGCTGGGAAGCCGATCTTGGAAGAACTTATGTTTTGGGCAACGACCCTTTGAAACTAAAAATAAAAAAAGATGTAGAAGCCGCATGGCATGTAGCGAATGCTTGGTATTTCAAACAAAGCAATCTTACCGGGGCTGAATTTTTTAATTATGTTGATGCCCTTACAAAAAGTTATGGCTATGAATTTGGAAATGCAATAGCAGGACATATCGTTGGTCCATTTCCTCATGAGCAACCCGACGATCCAAATGATTTATGCTTAGATGTTCATCCGGATAATCACAAGGATATACTTCAATTGGACAAATACGGAAATAAAAGACATTGGATCTTGGAACTTCATTTTGTGGATAGAAAAAATAATATCGGGGCTTTCTTTGAGCAATTGTTGGACGCAGAATGAAGCGAGGAAGAGATATAATCGCAAACTCTATTTGTCAAGCTCCATATCAAATTAATTTGCCGAAATTGCAATCACAACAAACAAATTATCTAATCTTCTAAAAAATATTTTATGAGCGTAGGATCAAAACATATCGCAACATTTTTGTTAGGAGCTGCTGCTGCACTTGCAGCGCACAAGTATATGACGATGACTCCTGAAGAAAAAGAAAAACTTGCGTCTGATATAAAAGACAAAGCACATCAGTTTAAAACAGAAGCAGAGAACGCGGCTGATAAAGCGAAAGATTATTTTGCTGAACTGAAAACAAAAGGAGCTGATGCACTCAAAGAGCACATGGGTGATGCAGAAAACATCTTGCATAATATTTTTGGAACAAAGCCATCGGCAAAGTAGTTCTTAAAAGAATTAGAGAAAGGCAATTCCTCGATCTGTCATTCCGAACCTTGCGTAGCTTGGCGAGGAATCTTAGAGATTTTTATTAATTCAGATTGCGACTATTTCTTAATCCCAAAGATGCCTCCTTCGTCGGCAT
>CAIYPC010000459.1 GCA_903927975.1 uncultured Bacteroidota bacterium
AGATTGCTTCGTTCCTCGCAATGACGTGCAGCTCTCAAATTAAATTTACCGATCGAAATTTTCGTTGATTATATACTTAAAAATAAATATCAATTTCTTATAAAGTTCTATTTCATCTCCACAGAATTCAAAAACTTTCTTATTGCTGATGTAAATGCCTCAGGCTGATCAACTATTTTAGCATGACCCGCATTTTCAATTATCTCAACTTTAGAATTGGGAACCAATTTTTGAAACTTATACATCGTCTCTGGTCTTGCTTCATCTTGTCTGCCTGCAATAAAAAGAACGGGTTCTTTTATTTCATGCAGATAATCTGTTCTGTCAAAATTTTTTAGCGTCCCTGTTGCATTAAATTCTGTTGAGCCCCACATATAATTATACACCTGATGATTTGAACCCGGAACCCCATCGCAACTGGAAGATTTAACAGGCGGCCAATGTTTTACTGAAAGAAATCTTGCATAAAAAGAATCAGTGGCACTGGTGTACGCGGCAGCATCATAATCTTTTAAGGTTTCATATTTATTGATTGTATCCTGCAAATTTTTTGGAAGCTTGCTTAAAAGAATTTTCGCGTCTTCCATCCAAATTTTTGTGCTTAATAATGGTCCAGAAAAAATTACTGATTTGACACCTTTAGGTTTCGTGATCATATACTCAATTAAAACAGCACCGCCCCATGAACTTCCTAAAATGTGAAGTTCTTTTAAGTCAAGTGCAGCACGTAACTTTTCAATCTCATCAACAAATCTCGGCACCTGCCAAAGTGTTGTATCAGTCGGACGATCAGAATTGCCTGAGCCAAGCTGATCATAAAAAATAACAGGCCTATCATCAGCAAGCAATGAATATCCGGGAATGCCTTCGCAACTTCTGCTACCAGGACCGCCATGTATAATAAGAAGTGGAGTCTTTTTTCCAGAGCCAACAATTTTATACCAGATGCGCCCTCCTATCACATTTACAAAACCTTCTTTTGGTTGAAGACTTTGGCAATTAGATTCGATAGCAAAACTTATTAAGATTAAAAAAGAAAGTAGATACTTCATTATTTGTGTTTGAAATACAAGGAACAAGAATCAAGAATACAAGATACAAGGAAGAGCAGACAAGAAAGAAAATACAGAACACAATGTTTTAAAATTATTTTGAAGATGGATCCTTGATTACTTGTTTCTTGATTCTTGTATTCTTGTCCCTAATCATTACCTTAGAAAAAATATTTTTAGCATGACATTGTTCCTTCGTTTGTTTTTATTCCTCGCAGTGATTATTTTATTATTTGGTTTTATAAGCCGGCAAATAGCCGCA
Source organism: uncultured Bacteroidota bacterium (assembly GCA_903927975.1). Taxonomy (GTDB): domain Bacteria; phylum Bacteroidota; class Bacteroidia; order Chitinophagales; family Chitinophagaceae; genus Puia. Next base: position 1,315 of record CAIYPC010000459.1, read on the forward strand.
TCTAAAGAATGGAAATTAATATGGAGTGATGAATTTGACTACAAAGGCCTACCTGATGAAACTAAATGGGGTTATGATGTTGGAGGCAATGGTTGGGGAAATGATGAGCTGGAATTTTATACAAAAAAAAGATTAGAAAATGCTCGTGTTGAAAATGGCAACCTGATCATTGAAGCAAGAAAAGAAAATTGGGAGGATAAAAAATATACATCCGCCAGACTTGTTACCAAGGGAAAAGCAGATTGGAAATATGGAAAGATTGAAGTGCGTGCAAAACTTCCGAAAGGCGTTGGCACATGGCCTGCAATCTGGATGCTTGGTTCCACTACCCCACTGAAATGGCCTGATGATGGCGAAATTGACATTATGGAGCATGTTGGTTTTGATCCGGGAGCTATCCATGCATCTGTGCATTGCAAAAAATATAATCATGTAATACATACGCAGAAAACTGCCATTACCGATGTGCCTGATTTTTCAGATGCTTTTCATCTTTATACTGTTGAATGGGATGAGAGTTCGATCAGCATTTTTGTGGATGATAATAAATATTTCACATTTACGAATGAGCATAGTGGTTATGATGCGTGGCCATTCGATCAGCCAATGCATTTATTATTGAATGTTGCAGTTGGCGGTTTTTGGGGTGGACAAAAAGGTATTGACGATTCAATTTTCCCCCAGCAAATGCTGGTGGATTATGTGAGGGTTTATCAGAAGGGTTAGGAAGTTGATTGGTTGAATGGTTGAGATGCTCCTGCTTCATTAATAATCTTATTTTTAAGGATATTTAGATATTTCCTATTTATGGTTTTGAATTATAGATCGGCTTCATTTCATCTTCTTTAAGATTGCCATCACAATTGACCGATGTAGTTCTTGCTCCTTTCGCTATTTGTTGGGTAACTACACAATTACTTTTGCAGGGTCCAGTTAAATATTCCCAATCTTCAGATCCATCAACATAATAGGTGACTAAATAATAAGTGGTAGTGGGGTTCCAAACTGTAACCCATTGAGTGATGTTGCTCGCATCTTCGCTGTTCAAACGCATAGAAGGGGGAGGATAATTCGAATGCTTAATTCTTTTGTCATAAATATTGATCCCGTTTTTGTAGCCCATCTCCCACATAAAAGTATTTGCAAAACTAAACCTTGCCATGCTTCCACTAAAGCCAAGATTTTTATAACCATAAAAACCTGCAAGGATCTGTTGTGTGTTTGCTTTGCCAGATGAATCTTTAATCTCAAGCAGATATCCTTCTTCAACATTATTATTCCTGCTTTCAATAATAATAACAAATCCTGTCGCGTTGTTATTGTAGGCTACGGGCAGATATACAAAAAATTCCATGTTATTTATATCTCCTGATGTTAAGCCAGACCATTGTGCAGATTGCATTAACGTATCAATAAAGCTTGCATTGTTTGTGTTTATCTTTTTCTGTTCATCCAAATAAGTTTTAATTAATATACGCAGCTTCCCCGAACTACTTTGCGAATAATCAGCTTTATTGCAACCGACATTAATTATCAAAAAAGATATTATAGAAAATAAAAGAAGCTTTCTCATAATAGATAGGTTTGTATATAAACTAAGTTATATTAAAAATACCAGCACTATGCTGGCATTTAATAATTATTTTTTCTTCTTGTCAGGCTTAGATTGTTTAACTAAACTTCTTCGCGTCCTCCAAAAATTTTGCAAGACCGATATCTGTTAATGGATGCTTTAATAAACCGAGAATGGATTCTAACGGACAAGTACAAACGTCAGCACCTGCTTCTGCGCATTTAATGATGTGCAATGGGTTGCGAATAGATGCAGCGAGTATTTCTGTTTCAAATCCTTGTATTGTGTAAATGCGTGCAATCTGTTCAATCAATTGAACACCGTCCCAACCTCCATCATCAATTCTTCCAATAAAAGGTGAAACATATTTTGCGCCTGCTTTTGCAGCAAGAATTGCTTGTCCAGCGGAGAACACCAATGTGCAATTTGTTTTAATGCCATTGTCAGTGAACCATTTCATTGCTTTAACACCATCTTTAATCATCGGCACCTTCACAATAATATTTGGGTGAATGGCTGCTAATTTTTTCCCTTCTGCAACAATCCCATCAAAATCAGTAGAAACAACTTCAGCGCTAATGTCGCCGTTAGTGACAATTTCGCAAATGGTTTTATAATGATTGTAAACCGCTTCTTGTCCTTTAATGCCTTCTTTGGCCATCAATGAAGGATTGGTGGTAACTCCGTCTAAAACACCGAGGTCATTTGCTTCTCTGATCTGTGCAAGATTTGCCGTGTCAATAAAAAATTTCATATAATAAACTTGAGATTGTGTAAATAAAAAATGGCAAGTTACTTACATCGCACCGCTCAACCACTTACCCTTGCTGCCTTCCGGCCCTGGGGGAGTTCAGCAGGAGCTGGCCGTATAAGACTTGCCGGTGCAAATATAAGAGAATCAAAGTACATTTGAGAATTTAGTAGTGAGTAGTTCGTAGTTAGTAAGAGATTTTGAGTGGAAGTTGTATTTTTTTATAGGAGA
>CAIYPC010000460.1 GCA_903927975.1 uncultured Bacteroidota bacterium
GCCATTGAATTATTTTTGATTTATTGTCAACAGGATTATCGTAAGTTACCGGTTTTAACATAGAGTCATTATATGCTTTATTACACGATTGAGAACTACCACAACATTTTTCACCCGCACTCACACAATCACTTAATTTCCCGTTGATATTAATATATTCTAAAGCTTCATCTCTGGTTTTCAAAACACGAGTGGCACGAGGAGATAAATCTCCAGATTCTAAAATACGAATAATTGAGAACTTATTTTTCTCTTCTTTAATTGTAAAAATTTTTTCCATAACTATATTAACGAAAAGGTGACCTAAAAAGTTACCACTAATTTAATAATAAGCATGATTAAAAAGGGAATTAGCGGAGGATTAATAAAAATTGTTTCCTTTTTGGATAATAATGACCGAAAAGCATTAGCTAACAATACAATGATTAGAACTTCATCAAATATTCGAGAAGCGGCTAAAATTGGACTTCAATCGCTGTACGCTAATGCAGATGAAATTCTTGAAAAATATAAAGACTTTGATCTTATTAAAGAAATGAAGTCAAGGAAAAATGCCAACCTGTTATGGGTGAGAGCAAGAGCCATCGATGCAGATGTCGTTAACACTAATGGGGATTATTTTTCAGAAGATGAATTAACTAAAATAACAGATTATCAGGGCAAAAAAATGCCTGCTTACAAAACATTTGAAGGTGTGCCAATTTACACCAACCATAAAAATGATAATATTGAAGAAGCAAAAGGCATGGTTGTTTATGCCGAATGGGATGACGAAGAAAAATGTGTATATTGCGTATTTTTCATCGATGAAGATGCATACCCAGATATTGCAAGAGGCATTAGAATGGGATATCTTCATGATGTTTCTATGGGAGCATCGGTTGAACTTGGAATTTGTTCTATATGTGGCAATGAAGCAACTACAGAATCTCAATATTGCGTTTGCCTTAAAGAACATAAAGGAAAACAACATCCTAGTGGCAAAAAAGCTTACGAATATAACTATGGTGTTAAATTTATTGAGCTTTCATGCGTTGGCGACGGCGCTTTTGAATTGTGTGAAATTGAAGAGATTTATGATCAACAAGATATTTTAGAACAAGCTAAAGAAGTCATTAAAAATGCACGATCACTTAATTCGTCAATTTCATTAGCGGCTAGTATGCATGACGGATTTTCTGAACGAAAACAAATTGAAACAGCATTAAGACAATTGCAAAGTCTAAATAATGATTTTATTAGAATTGCACAAACTGCCGGAACACTTGTCGGTGGTCAACTTATTGGGAATAATGTTCAACAAAATGCAACTGTTAATAAAATTCTACAAGCACTTGGAATTAATGCAACCAATAATCTAAATATACTAGACTTAGTTAATTTAGCGCTGAACTTCCTAGAAGTGTCGGTGTTGAATTTATTTGCCCGAAAAGACAACATCGATTTAGGACATGTAGCAAAAATAACTAAAGCAATGGGCGATTTACAGGGCACGTTGCAAGACATGGTTGACGATGGTATTGAAACAGGGCAAAGACAACAGCCTATGATACCTGCTCAAAATGGACAACCACAACCACAGGCTCCACAAACTCAACCCGCTCAGCCCCAAAACCCGCAAGTTCAACAAACAATTTATCAGCCTCAGGTTGGTTCATTAATCTCGCCTATTAACCAACAAGAATTTGTTATGCCACTAGGAGGTGGAGTGGGAGCCTCTGCATCTAAATCTAAATTTGTATGGGCTTCCACTGAAGAACCAGTTGAAACACATATGCCAAAACTTAATAAATTTGGGAAATTTGCAGTGGCATTAAACAATCTAAGGGAAGCCTGCGGAATCGCAGAACAATATAATAAAGAGGAAACGACATCTTTATCACAGAAAGTATCAAAAGTTTCCAATAAGGACAAAAATATGGACGATCTTTTTAAAAAATTAGCTAAAGACGCAAGAAAGGAAAATACAGTAGGTCTTGCTATCGACATTAAACTTGACGACCAGAATGGTAATAAAGTTATTTTATCA
>CAIYPC010000461.1 GCA_903927975.1 uncultured Bacteroidota bacterium
ATGATCATCCGGTTTGGGTGAAAGTTTGGTATCTGAATCCTGAGACTTTTAAATCAGCACCGTTATTTTTATTGAGCACCGATTTGCCCGAGAACGATTATGTTTCTCAGACCATAACACATCGTTTGTATGATGCAAACGTAGCTACAAAAGTTGCGCAGTTTATTCTTCTTGGCGTTGGTGGTGCAAAGCTGGTGGATGAATTAAATTATAATCCTGAATTATATCATTTAAACGAAGCGCATGGTTTGAGCGCTGCATTTTATCTCTATAGAAAATATAATAAAAATATTAACGAGGTAAAGAAAAGACTTGTGTTCACAACGCACACGCCCGAAGAAGCTGGCAATGAAAAACACGATATTTATCTCTGTCATAAAATGAGCTATTTCTGTGGGCTTACCGTTGATGAAACAAAAAAGCTTACGGGAATGGATGATGATGCATTCAATCATTCTCTTGCTGCGCTTCGGTTTGCTCATATTGCAAATGGCGTTTCTGAATTGCATGGGCGCGTTTCAAGAGCGATGTGGAGCAAGTATAAAGACATTTGTCCAATTATTTCAATTACCAATGCGCAGAACTGGCAATATTGGGCCGACAAACAGTTGTACAGAAAAATGGAAGAGGGCGATGATTTTTGGTTTGATGACAGAAAAAAATATTTGAAGAAAAGAGCCTTTGAAATTGTTGCTGATCAAACAGGGAAAATTTTCGATCAGAACGTCTTCACGATTGTTTGGGCAAGAAGATTTGCAGGATACAAACGCGCAGAACTGATCACAAGAGATATAAAACGTTTTAATGATCTCACAAGCAGCACAAAATATCCCGTGCAGATTATTTGGGGAGGTAAACCTTACCCAATGGATTATCCTGCAATTAATGATTTCAATCATTTGGTTCATTTGAGCAAAGGATATAAAAATGTTGCAGTTGTTGTTGGATATGAATTGGCATTATCAAAAAGAATGAAACAAGCTGCTGATTGCTGGCTTAATAATCCACGTGTGCCGCGTGAAGCGTCTGGAACAAGTGGAATGACTGCCGCAATGAACGGTGCCGTAAATTTTTCAACGGATGATGGATGGATCCCAGAGTTTATTAATCATGGCAACAATGGTTTTGTTGTTCCGAAAGCGGACTACGCAAACATGAATACGCAAGAGCAAGATCAATATGATTTGGATCAGCTTTATGAAATATTGTTGGAGCAAATATTGCCATTGTATTATGACAATCAAGATACATGGAGGCAAGTTGCAAAGAACGGTATGCGCGATGTTCGTTATAAGTTTGATTCAGGAAGAATGGCAGATGAATATTATACGAAGATGTATAAGTAGTTGCTGGTTTCCAGTTTGGGGTTTCCAGTTTTCCATTCGAAGTTGCACTAGAAATTTGTAACGTTCAATCTTTAAAAATAATTTAAAAATCCTTCTTAGTTACTAAGAAGGATTTTTTTATTTGATGATGTTTATCGCGACTATTGATTTGTTAAGAACCAAGATATTTATTTGTACATAAACGAATTCCAGAGCATATCGATTATTTTTTTGTCTTGCTCGCTTTTGTTGCTCATTAAAATTGTCATGACAAGTACTCACTGATCTTTTTTCCGAGAGAAGCTACTTCGTAAGTATTGGTATTGTACTTATGGGCAAGCACAGCTTTATCAAGCAAAAGGCTTACACGTTAAATATCATCTTCTTAATCGTTCAAAACACTATGTGAAATAAAACCCAAAATAGTTCGGCATCTAATTTGATTAATAGCATGCGGAGTAGGGACGTGCTTATCTTACAGAGATGACTTTCCTTTTAATTCCTACTCTACGGGGGCAACATTTTGTTGCTCCCCTTTCTTCCGTTTTATAGTATGACATTCAACAATTGCAAGAATTTGTATTCTATTGTTCTCTCTTTGCGTTAGCCAAACTATCACGATATTTACAATACTTATCCCCGCATTTCAATCATCCCTAAACATATACTCAGCATGAAGAATTATAAACAGTATTTCATTCTTTACACGCTTCTTCTAAATTGTTTTATTGGCTTTTCGATAAAAGCAAAAGCATCTCATGTGATGAATGCACAACACACAATAAGATCTATAAACTTTACTCAGGATACAGTAACGAAGAAAAATGTATTGAACAGAATAAAAAAAGTCGCCGCAAAACAATTCGAGGTTAAAGCAGAAACACTGACGCTGAAAACAAGTTTCGTAAAAGATTTCAAAGCAGATGATCTTGATATGGTGGAGCTAGTAATGGCTTTTGAAGAAGAATTTAAAATCAAGATTCCCGATAATCAGCTTGAGACATTGACGACTGTGCAAAAGGCTTATGATTATATTACTAAAGTGATGAAAGTAAAAAAGTAAGCATCTTATCAAAGATTGTTTCTACGAAATGCAATCATTGTATAACAGTTAAAAAGAACAAATAACATTCTCCGTGTAATTTCATGCCACCGCCTTTTCCGTAGTTTAGAACAATCATGCAAAATGAAAATTCGTTAAATTGAAACAAATGAAATTCCTAACACTTTGTCTTATTAGTATTCTTTGTATAAAAAATTTATCAGCACAGGAATTAATACAAGTTGTTGATACAACCTTAACTTTAAACGCAGCTTCTTCATCAGCAAACGCACGTGTCAAAACAAAACTTATTATACCCGATAAAGCTTCGGGATATATTTACAGATTGTCAATCTTTCCTAAAAATAAAACTTATGCTGATAATTTTTTAATAAATAAAGGAAGCAATTTGAATGTATGCAAAACGATGTTGAACAGTAAAGCTTCTTGTGATGCTTTAAAGGATTGCATGGGGAAAGAAATATATTTTGGATTTCAAACAATAATGCAAAAGAAGGAGTTGATGTGACGCTCGAAGTCGTTGCTTTTATTGGAGAGTTGAAATAGCTGTTACCTTCAAAGTTTACATTTATAAATCCACACAAACTATAAATAACATTCTCCGTGTAACTTCGTGCCTCCGCGTCTCCGTGGTTCAAACGTCGTTCAAAACAATCAGGCAAAATGAAAATTCGTTACTGGTATCATAACTTAAAATTCCGTCATCCATTCACTATTTCAAAAGGAACAAAGACACATCAGCCAACTCTTATTGTGGAGTTGGAACATTTGGGCATTAAAGGTTATGGTGAAGCACCAGCTATTGCATATTATAATATTTCTGTAGAGAAAATGATTGAGGATATTGAACAGAAAAAAAACTTCATCGAGAAATTTGCATTGACAACCCCTGACAGATATTGGCATTATCTGCATCATCTCATTCCACAAAATCCTTTTTTAGTTTGTGCGATTGATATTGCGGCATGGGATTTATATGGAAAGATGAAACAAAAACCATTGTATCAATTATGGAACCTTGATATTAATAAGGGACCGTTAACAGATTATACAATCGGAATTGATTCGATTGATAAGATGGTTGAGAAAATGAAAGAGAAGCCTTGGCCCATTTATAAAATAAAATTAGGTACAGATAAAGATGTGGAGATACTGCAAGCGCTGCGAAAGCATACGGATGCTGTTTTTTATGTGGATGCAAATGCCGCATGGAAAGTAGATGAAGTGTTGAAGATAATACCTGCGCTGCAGGAAGCAGGAGTGGAGCTGATTGAACAACCGCTTGCAAAAGATGATTGGGAAGGAATGAAGATATTGTTTGAGAAATCTCCTTTGCCTTTGATTGCAGATGAAAGCTGCGTGCATGAAAGCGATGTAGAAAAATGTGCCGATCATTTTCATGGCATTAATATTAAGCTCACCAAATGCAGCGGCATCACACCCGCACTACGAATGATCAACAAAGCAAAAGAATTGAATTTGAAAACGATGATTGGCTGCATGAATGAAAGCACCGTAGGAAGTGCTGCCATTGCAAATATGATCCCATTGATTGATCACGTTGATATGGATGGTCCATTGTTGCTTGAAGAAGATGTAGCAACAGGAATTCAATATGATTTCGGAAGAGTAAAATTATCGGGAAAAGCTGGGCTGGGGATTGAGATGGAAATGGAAGCCGTTTAAAAATGTTTTGTTTTCATTATTGGCTCTACTTTTGTAAATACTAGTGAGCTAAGTCTAATGTTGGGAGTGCGTGACTCCGATAGTATTTAAATACAGCATAAGGACAACTAACCGTAGCGAGATAAAGAGGGTTTTGTTTATATGCCGGAGGGTAAAAACATTCGTAAGGTGCGCCAAATCTATTGCCATTCCTGAAGTCGTTTTTCTGAAGATCCATAATATATTCTCCTGCAAGTTTCTGTGCAAGTGAAAAATTAGTTTTAGCAATTGCAAAACATACCCAGCCTGTAGGCGTGCCCCAATAAGCCCCATTCTGATAATTATTTTTAGTTACTGAAGTTTTTTCCCACGACGTTGTGCTGTCGTAATCATCACTTGTCAAAACATGCCTGATGTTTCCATTGTATGATAACAACCCTTTCTTATAAGCTTCAGAAAGAAACCGAGAAGCTTTCGTTTGTGCATCCTCGTTAAAAATGTTATAATACACTGCAAGTGCCGTAGCCCACACATCTGCTTGCCTGCTTTTGCCAGTTGATGCAAGAAGCATTCCTCTATTATCTAAAAACAAATCAGGCAAAGCTTTCTTGATTTTTTCTGCTATTGTGCGATAGAATATCGCTTTATCCTTATGATTGGCTTTTGTGAAAAGCAAGCTCAATTCTTTTGCAGCGCGAAATTTAAGAATGGAAGAGAAGCATAGATCTCCGGTTATTGTGATTGCATCGCGAAACCCAAAGTCAACACCTCTATAGTCGTCGGTGGTATAAATAATTTGATTGTCTTCGTGAGAAGGCGGTACTTTAAAAGCTATCTCCAATCTATCAATCAATTTGATGCCATTAATTTCACGCATGAAAATATTTTTATCGCCTGTTGATATCACATAATAATAAACCATGTGTATGAAGAAAAACTGATCATCATAAGGTGGCGTCATCCCATATTCTTTTGTTCCTTGTTCATTATAATCGTAAGTCCCCGGAAAATAAATAGGTTTTTGATCATCGATGCGGATATGATCTGCTATTGCACCAAAAGGCACCATGCTACCATTCTTCGTAACCCATGTTTGGTTGCATTGCGTAGATGCTGTCAAGAGGAGCATGTGTTTCTGTTCGCTGGCTGTGATAAACCCGGTTTCCAACGACATAGCATAATCACGGATCCAAAATGATGGATAACAATCTCGCCCTCCTGGTCTAATCAAAATTCCACCTGTATTGTTTGGTCCAAAATCCTTTGAGATTATTTGCTTTGGATAGACTCTGGAGCTGTCAAGGACATCTTTTGTTAATTTTTTTAGATATTCCAAATCCTTTTCTTTCAGCAATCCGTTTCCCTGAGCATCTAATACGTGCGCAGTTGACGTCAACAAAACAAACACGCTAAGAATCTTAATCGTATGCATAAAATTTATTCGATAATAAATTGAGATAAAAATAAACTTACTTCCTTTCCGGTATTTGCAAATTTTTTTTGATTTAGGATTTTCTGTTTACCATAAACTCTATCCAACCTTTTAATAAAACATCTTCGCTAGTGTTAAGCGAAGAAAGTATTTCTGATTTTTTATTGAAGGGCAAAAGTTTTTTTAAATGGGCTCTCCCATATTTGTGATCTATATACATGACCACTGAGCCCGAAAGACCGTATTTTAAATTGCCTGTCCAAAAACTGTCTAGAGTTTTTGGAATATTCTTATTAGAGATAGCTATCTTGATTTCTGTTATTCTTTCCGAATCACACTGCCCCGAAGCATAAGTTGCTAAGCCTTCAACAAACCAATCTATTCCTTCCATATTGCTAAAATCTGGGCTGATGTTGATCTGTCCATGATACACATGCACTAATTCATGCGTGATCAGTTGTTGCGTTTTTATAAAATTTGTATAGATATGTTCACAAGCTTCTTTATCCCACACTTCAGGAGAAATGACATCTAATTTCGTAGACACGCCACTAGCAACCATCCAGCATTCAGATTTGAAATCGGGCATTTTCCAATCTTTTTGCCATGAGCTATCTAATGAATGTCGATTTGGATGAATAAAAACATTAAATGTTTTATTGAATGAAGAACCAAAGAAAGACCTTACATCGCTCATCCCTTTTTCGACAAGCCTGTTATAATCATCTTTATTCTTATTGTCAATAAATGTATAGTATAGATTATAAGAAGCGTGTTTTTCTACAATCCAATTATTGTCGATAGTTTTCCAGCTAAGAAATGTGGTTAAGGAAAACAGCAACTGCAATTGTAAACAGGTCAATTTCATAATTCACACAAAGATGATTGTTTTGTGATTTGAAATTAGTGTACATCGTTTGCTCGTTTCATTCATCATCCAGATGATATTCGTTTTTAAGAAATCTAATCAGGTTAGAAGCACTTTTTTTTATAGAACCATTGGTATATATATCTGAAAGAGCGCGTATTCTTATTGATATACATGCGTTAATTAACTCGTTTAAGTTTTGGGGATTTATTTTTATAACTTGCTTTTGAATAGTCTTCTTTTTGTAAAACACAGAATCGTAGAAAGTATGTAATAAATCAACTCCAATGATTGTTTTATTTAGAGTCTGAGTAAAATCGTGAACCAATTCATTTGTAATGCCTCTTCTAACTTCCAATCTTCTTATCAGGCGATCATAATCTTCAATGGAATCTACAGCCTTTCTATTCATAATCAGGCGCATCCCACCTGAACTTTTTAATTGAGTGATGGTTCCATCATTTGGAAAAAACATTATCTGAACTGTGCTTTTTTGAAGATGTTGATAAGCGTCCAGAGAAATTTCATTGTCTGCCAATTCTAAAGACAAAATCGCCGAATCGATATTCTGTATTCGGGTATTTGCTGATTCTGAAACTGTGTTAAGCCACACGGTATCTAATCTGAGGTCATTTACTAATGACTTGATGAATTGCTTTTCACGATGCTTTTCTACAACTCCTTCCCTGATGTTCTCTGCAACAAATCCTAAAAACACAGCAAGGAACAGCATAAAAAATTCCAAGAGGTATTCGGTCCATTTTTTTTTGTGCGTAACCTCGTGTGGGTGCTTGTGTATTTCCATTTAATTAGTTTTGGTTTCTAAAATTTTCCGTTGTGTTTACGATTATCTGCAAAGTTGAAGCCACCTGAGAAACAACGTTCGGGTTTGTGCAATGCCTTGGTACAAAATATATTGATTTTAGGAAAAGGATGGAACAAAAAAAATATTTAGGGAATATTTGAAATTACAAATTTCTGAAGTAAAGCACACTATTTATTTGCTAGAGTTTTAGACCGTTCAGAAATTTTAGACGACAATTCCAGAGAATAAATTGTCGCCAATTTATTTTAGCCCCTTATGCTAAAGTTGAAATGATTTATATTTAATCAATCAAAACTTATAACGATGCTTGGCTTGATGATGGATTATCCTTTGACCATTCCATCCATATTGGAACATGGTGCCCGCATATTTCCCGGAAAAGAAATCATTAGTTATTTGCCTGATAAAACAAGACATCAATATACTTTTTTAGACTTGTATAAGCGCAGTAAAAAATTAATGCATGCTTTGCGCTATAAATTTGGAGTTAAGAAAGGAGATATGGTTGGCACATTTGCCTGGAACCACTATCAGCATTTGGAGTTGTATTTTGCAATTCCGGGAGCAGGCGCAGTTTGCCACACTATTAATATCAGGCTTTCGTCTTCGCAAACTGAATTTATTATAAACAATGCAGAAGACCGTTACGTGTTTGTTGATGCAACACTTGTTTCCTTACTTGAACCAATTGCTTCTTTGTTGCCTACGGTTGAAGCTTACATAATATTAAATGCTGCAAAAGATTTTTCTACAAGCTTATCAAATTGTATTCATTATGAAGATTTGATTTCAGATTGCCCTGACGATAGCGCATGGGTTGAGGTAAGTGAACATGATGCAAGCGCAATGTGTTTTACGAGTGGCACAACAGGTTTGCCAAAAGGTGTTTTGTATTCTCATCGTTCAGTATGTCTGCATTCGATTATGGCTTCTCTGCCTAATTATGTTTGTATCTCTTCATCAAACAAAATGTTGCTGATTGTGCCGCAGTTTCATGTAATGGCTTGGGGCTTTCCATTCGCTGCTGTATTATGCGGGGCAGCTCTTGTGTTGCCTTCTTCACTGTTGCAACCGGAGGCATTGATCAAAATGATTATTGACGAAAAAGTAGATAAAGCTGCTGGCGTGCCTACTATTTGGCAAGGCATTTATGCATGTTTAAAAAAGAATGGGCATTCATCTTTGCCATTGAAAGAACTTTTAGTTGGAGGTGCTTCAATGCCTGCAAGTCTTATTGAAAATTATCAAAAAGATTTTGGTATTAAAGCGCTGCATGCATGGGGCATGACTGAAACATCGCCTGTAGCTTCGGTATCGAGATTGCAACCTGAACATGATGCACTTTCAGAATATGAAAAAATAAATCGAAGAGCATTGCAGGGACAACAACTTCCTTTTGTAGAATTAAGAATTGTGATGGAGGATGGAGTAGTTGCAGCATGGGACGGAAAATCAGTGGGAGAAATACAAGTGAGAGGTGCGTGGGTAATCGGTGATTATTTTAAAACAAACAATCGCGAAAGTTTTAGTGAAGATGGATGGTTTAAAACGGGTGATGTTGGTGTGATTGACAAAGAAGGATATCTACAAATAACTGATCGCGCAAAAGACCTCATTAAAAGCGGTGGTGAATGGATATCAAGTGTGGCGCTGGAAGTGACTATTATGGCACATGCAAAAGTAAAAGAGGCAGCGGTGATTGCCATACCAGATGAAATTTGGACAGAGCGCCCGCTTGCAGTTGTTGTTTTAAATGAAGAGAAAGATTTGTTGTCACCTGAAGAGATCAAGAATTTTTTAGCGACCTCATTTGCTAAATATCAAATACCTGATAAATTTATTTTTAGACAGGAGATACCTAAAACAAGTGTTGGGAAATTTGATAAGAAAAGAATGAGGCAATTGTATACTGAAGGGAAACTTTGAAAATGTTTAAGGTTCTATCGACTTCCCTTTAAACTCGACAAAATCCTCAAAAACCTTGAAGGTTTTTCGGATTGTCAAAATTAATTTCGAGAGTCAAATTAAACCTTCAAGGTTTATCGATCTCTCCGAATATAAAAATTGCACGCATAACCTGATTTCCGAAGCCAATTAAAACCAAATCGTTTCTGTCAGCTTTCAAAATTCTGTATTCTTCTTTCAGTTTCTACACGTTCAGTAAATTTTCCGTTTGTATATCCATCGATCACTTTGTTCCAGAATATCTGTTCAGGTTTGTTGCTTTCTTTTTGAAAAACTTCCCATTGCCCTTTATGCAGATCGAATATTTGATGAGCGATTGATTTACCAATATGTTCTCTTCTGTATTTCTTTAAAATAAAAAATTCAGCGATAGAAAAATAATTTCGGTTTTCAGTTTCAATGAGTTTTACCAAAACAAAACCAACATATTTTTCTTCTTTTTTGATGATGTAAGGAAACCTGTGATTTTTATCTTCCCAATAATCATCCAGATTAGGATAAGC
>CAIYPC010000462.1 GCA_903927975.1 uncultured Bacteroidota bacterium
CGTAAATAAATAGTCAACATAATTTCGGCTTTCTTTAACTGTCAAAAGCTCTTTATAAACATCTTCAATTTCACTTACTGTAATTAATTCAATGCCCTCCCGCTGGTTCTCCGTAAAATAATTAAACAGCTTATCATCAAGACAAACAACGTACAAAACAAAATCTTTATGCCACCGCCTGATTGATTCATAAATAGCTAATCCCCGGCTGAGATAATTCATATCAAATATTGTAGCAAAATAGAGTTTCATTATTTTACCGCTTCCATAAAAAGTGAATCTGGTTTTCTCACTTCGTCATTTTCAACATCAAGCGAAATAAAATCTTCCCACTTGTGAATTGTGCTGCTAAATGCATCCACTTGTTTAACATCTCTAAATCCATTCTTCATCAATAATTCCTTCAAGGAATATCTATCATACATCCATTGGTGTATTTCACCGGAAGATCTGAACATTCCAATTTTAGAATATGGGCTATTATTTTTGTTTTTTTGCGATAACAAACTCCTGATTTTTGTTTTGATTCTATTTATTGAGAGTTTATTTTTTTTTGCGATCGGAGCAACGCCTGTTGTATTGTTATTGACATCATTTAAATAGCGCTCTCTGAAATTTTTAAACTCATAACCTACCCGTCCGATTATATGCTGCTCATTTAGCAACCTTTCTCTCATCCAGTATTTACCCATTTCTCCACCTGATTGGTTGCGGATCATCTGATCAAACATTTCTATTACCGACCAATTATAGTTCTCTGCGTTCAATTCGTTATTTTCTGCGACAGCTTTTTCGAGACTATTTAAATATTGTCGTGCCAATTGTTCAAGATCGGGAATAGCAATTCGAATTATGCCACCCGGTTTTAGCACCCGAAAGCATTCTTTAATAAAATACTCCCCCTTATCCTTCATAAAATGCTCGAGAACATGCGAATGATATACTACCTCCATCGAATTGTCTTAAAGAGGAATGCCTTTATTAAGATCATATTGCATTACAAATGTTGAACTCGATACAAAATCAATATTTGTCCAGGACTCTAAATAACGATTCCCACAGCCGAGGTTTAAATAAGTTTTATTCATTGTTTTCTTTTCAATATATATCCCTTCCAAAAAACATTTTTACCATCTGCCAATATCATTGGTGGTGAAACCTCACTTAAAAATGTTTGAATAACATTATATTTAGAAGTAAATGTCTCAATAAACTTTTTTTCATTAAAAAACCAAACCGGATATGAGGCTTTATAAATGTATTCAGGAACACTTTGAATTGTTAACCGATCATTGTCAGCATCAATAAATCCCGTCCTGTCAATAATTATATACTCAAATTCATGCTGCAACAATTTTCCGATTATCTCATCTGGCTTATCTAAATATTGAATCACGCTCCCTAACAGCAATGTTTTATTTTCTTCGACACCCATTGCTTCTTCTATTGAAAGATAAAATTTCAAATGGTCGTCTTCTATAAATTGTTTACCGCATTCAACAAAATGAGGCTGTTCAATAATTTTCCAGTTTAATTGTTTTAAATTGGTCAATAAATTTCGATATTGGAAATACGCTGAACCTAAAGAGCCCCCAAAATCATAAACACTTAGTATCTCATTATTTGCGCTTGCTATTGATTTAAACGCCTCCAACAACACAGATGAATAGTCTAATGTATCAAATGTAACCGAATCGCGTTCATAAGCCGCTTCGCCCTTTTTTACTTTCAGAATAGCTGACTTTATTTTTTGAAGTATATTCTCAGCATCGTACCCGGCGCACTCATTCGCTGCGTCTCTCCAGCTCTTGTAATTTCCAGACCACATTATTTCAGAGCCACTAACTTTTTTATTCGTGCTACGAGCTATTCTTCTATAGATTTTCCCTCCAATTGCTTTTAATGTGTAAAAAAAATCCCGAAATCTTCCCTTAGATGATTGTGCAATTTTATTATGATAATCTTTCCACCTTGATAATGCCTGTTGATTTGTTTTAATATCATGCTCAACATCCAATGTTATGGGTTTTATGCTATTCCAGTCAGTGCTATTGAAGTAATCAACAGCTGCATTATGAGTTCCGGTATTATCAAATCCTATATTGTAAATAATCGAAGCTTTTGGGTAAAGCGTATATTTATTTTTTAAAAATGCGGAAGCATACCAGC
>CAIYPC010000463.1 GCA_903927975.1 uncultured Bacteroidota bacterium
AGATTGCTTCGTTCCTCGCAATGACGTGCAACTCTCTAACTAAATTGATTGATCTTAATTCGTAAAGATCCCAAAATCCGCCGCGGCGGATTAATTTGACTTTCGATATTAATTGGGGATCCTCAAAAAACCTTCAAGGTTTATCGAGCACTCCGAATGAAGATCGGAACTCGCCGCCATCTCATGAAGCAAATATTTTTTCAACGATCCTCACTGCCATCTCATGAACACTATGTTTTTTCAACGGACTGTCTTGCTGTTTGTGCTGATGCATTTAAAAATAAATAACTTTGGTTGTTGCTCTGCGAATCCTGACAGACTAAACAACAGAAAAGAAACCATGAAATATATTTTTGTCATCATCACAATCTTTGCATTTAGTTGTAAAAACAAAAATGAAAATATTAAAGCAGGATCTATTTGTACGATTGAAGCAGGTGATGGAAAATTTGGAGCGATAAAAGTTCTTGATATTGATGGTAACATGGCTCATGTAAAAATTTATAAGAATCAATTTGACACGCGTCCTTCTAAAATTGATATCAGCACATTGAGCGTGGGAACAATTGAAGACACCGATGGATTTGGTATTGGTCACGTTCCGCTAGACATTGATCAATTTAATAAATGGAAGCCAATTGTTATAGGTTATGAAGCAGTTGAAAAAAGTGAACTGGAAGGATATGAAATATGGAAGAACAAATAAAAGTTTCTATAAACATTATTAATCATCGGACATCTCTACTTAAAAACTGCTTTTCAATTGCATAAATCATATATCATTATACTGACTGTTTTTTTAGCAAGCTGTTCATCAAATGATCATCATTTTAAAATTGATGGAGCTGTTTCAAAAATAGTTGACAGCACTTTTAAAGCAAATCAAATGCTCAGCAGTGCCGTGAAACCTGAATTCGCTTTTCATGTGATCAATACATTTGATTTTGAAAAATTTGGGAACAATGGAATGGACCTAGCATACATACTTAAAGCAAACAAGAATGGAGGAGATGAATATGTGAATAGTTTTGCGGGATGCTATTTGGAGAAAGACAGCATTATTTTAATTGGTGGCTTGGCATATAGTAGCGGCATCATATTCAGGATCACAATCGTCGGCGATACATATAATTGTGAAGTTGGGCTTGAAGCTGAAAAAAATATTTATGCAAAAGATGTTTCAAAAGGTTCATTGCTTAAAGAAATTACATTGAAAGCAGATAGCACATTGATGATCGTTTCAGAAAAACCGAAACCTCAAATCGGCAGCATCATTAAAGGAAAACTAAAAATAAAAGCTCAGCCGTTTTACCAGCTTGACAGCAACCAAAAAGCGGTGAAAATATTTCCTGAATTTGAAATTATATTTGATACGAAAGTGGGAGAGAAGGAGAAGGATTAATGCGGTGATGATTTTCTGCAAACAAGAAAACACAATTTATTAAACGCTCATTCAAATTATTATGCCAGACATCTTTCACAGCTTTACGATAAAAGCTTCTTCACAAAAAGTATTCAAAGGCATCAGCACTTCAGAAGGTCTTGACAATTGGTGGACGAAAACTTCTGATGAGAAAACAGAAATCGGATCTGTGTATGGACTTTATTTTGGTGAGCAATACAAATGGAAAGCGATCATCACAAAATATATTTCAGAGAAAGAATTTGAATTGCAATTGACAGAAGCCGATGCGGATTGGATTGGGAGTAAAGTTGGTTTTTTATTGAATGAGAAAGATGGAATTACCAGGGTTGATTTTTACCACACGGGCTGGAAAGAAAACAGTGATCATTTTAAATATTCCAGTTATTGCTGGGCAATGTATTTAAGAATATTGAAACGCTATGTAGAGTTTGGGGAACAAGTTGCTTATGAAAAAAGATTGAGCGTTTAAAAAGGTGACATCTCTCGAAGAGCTGTCACCTTTTTAGTTTGCTTATGCTGTCATTGCAGTGATCACTGCATCAACAGTAGATGTTTTGCCAAGCTTCACAACAATGCTGCTGATGATCTTATCAGCAAAACCGGTCTTTGTTATTTTGATCGACTGTTTGCCGATGGCAATTGGTTTCAAAATAAAATTACCTTCTTCATCTGTTGTTCCCGATACACTGTCATCGACAAGTTGCACCAATGCGCCTTCAACGGGTTGGTTGTTGGCGGCGCTTGTGATGTTGCCTGCGATCTGCGTTGTGGAGGTGCTTGGCAGAATAATCATGCGGTTGTTCATGTAGGTATTGAAGAAATCTTCGTTGGATGTTTTGAAGCCAAGTGCAATTTTATCCAACTGGCTTTTTAGCGCAGCGTCCGCTTGCTTGAACAAACCGGTGAGCGTTTGCGAATAAGAAGAGCGCTGGCTCACTGCGTTGCGCGGAGAAGAAACCTGCGCAGTGTACGCATCAATGAGGCTTTGAAATGCAGCGATGCTAACAGCCGTAACACCATAATCTGCCAGCGATCCCACGTTCACGTTTGCAGCAAAACGAATGTTGCCACATGTAACCAATAGCGTTTCATCTTTCATCCACTTTAGATCTGAAGGCGTAAAATTTACCTGTTGCTTCAACGAATTGTTGTTTGTGTTGGAAGCAAATGCAAAAACTTTAGCAGCGAGGTGAGCAGCCTCAGCAGATAGGTTGTTCTTGAGCTGAGATTTGTCGGCAGTGATGCCACTGATCACGTTGGCTTCTAGCTGTGCCACCGAATGGATCTCGTTGACTGTTGATTGAAAAGCTGTGAATGCAGATTGAAAGGCTGGAACGGTTGCAAGGATTGCAGGGTTGCTGTTGCAATAACTGATTACGGCATAATACATGTTAAGCCGTGCTTCATTTTTCTTAGTCATAATGATAAGGTTTTTTGAATAATTAAATAAAGCGCGAAAATATTATTTCGATTTTAAAATAACAATAGGCTTCATAAAAATCCACGTTTCTGGGTATTTTCCATTTATGTTTTTGATTTCTTCCATTTAAATGGAGAATGTGATCGGCAAAATAATTTCTGCCATTTTTACAAAGTTGTTGGTCGCTGGGAAGTTTCCCTTTGCGACTGGGAACTTTCCATTTCCCATTGGGTGATTGTTGTTGGTGATTGGGAGGTTTCCATTTCCCGGTGGACGATTGTTGTTGGCGACCGAGAAGTTTTCATTTGCGACTGGGGACTTTCCGTTTGCCATTGGGAAGAAGTTGTTGGTCATTGGGAACTTTCTATTTGTGACTGGGAAGTTTCCGTTTGCCATTGTGTCACTAGAGTTGGCGATTTGGAAGAAGTTGTTGGGGGATTTTGTTGCTACCTTTTTTATACCCCTCTATGGCATAATGAAAAACATCGAATGATGAGAATTTGGATTATTCTAACAACAATCTGAAAAAGCCTAACATGAAAGTGCTGATAATCAATGGCAATATTTTTATAGCAGTAGCGGGTAATAGCATAAATTAGCGTGTTGTGCGTCAGCATAAAGCGACATTCCGTTGACAGACAACAATTCAATTGACACTAAACTGCAAAGACACTGCAATATGAAACAAGTATTTTCTTCACTACTTTTCACAGCAATTGTAATGACAGGACTTGCTCAAGTAAAGCAAGACACATCTCAACATCTTGTATTCAAAGGCGTTCCTATTGACGGGACACTTGACGATTATGTTTCTAAAATGAAACAAAGCGGATTTACTCATACTCAAACACAAGACGGTACTGCAATACTAAATGGCGACTTTGCAGGTTATAAAGACTGTTTTGTAGGTGTATCTACACTAAAGCAAAAAGACTTGGTTTATAAAATTGCAGTCATATTTCCCGACAAAAATACTTGGTCAACTCTTTCGGGGAATTATTTTGATTTGAAACAAATGCTAACTGAAAAATATGGCAAACCTTCTGACATCGTTGAAAAATTTGATGGATATTCTGAACCAAAAGACGATGAAGCTAGAATGTATAAAGTTAAATTTGACAATTGTAAATATTCTTCCGTTTGGCAGACAGACAAAGGCGAAATCCAATTATCAATTGACCATAATAGCATAACAAGTTGCTTCGTTAAATTAGCATACTTTGACAAAATCAATAGCGATAAAATTAAAGCAAAAGCAAAAGACGATTTGTAAATAATATAAATTTATAAATTCGACAAATAGTATAATGCCGAACGCACAACAATTGTAAACATAGGATTCGGTTTGCTGCTATGCTGGCGCGACGGAAGAGCAATCGGCATTTGAAATGCTATCAGCTAATATCGGGCAGACGAATTTCTATTGGGCATTTGTTATTAACTTCATCATCGTTTTTTATTCGGCTTCAGTTGTGGGCTGACAGTTATAAAATACCAGCACAGCAGCAAGCCGTGGACGTTG
>CAIYPC010000464.1 GCA_903927975.1 uncultured Bacteroidota bacterium
AGATTGCTTCGTGCCTCGCAATGACGGCAACTCACTAATTAAATTTAAAGATCTTTATTTCGAACAATTATAATAAAAACAAAATTACGGTTAATGATGACTGTTGCACATCGCTCATTAGACAACAAAAAAGTACAAGAGTGCGACGCAAGCAAAGTTTCATAGTAGCAATGTCGATCGGTTCATAGTACGCACATCATAAAATCAAGTTGCTGCTATTTATAAGAACCACAAACCACCAACAACAAACTACAAACTTTTCTTTCTCTTCAACAATTTCAGCAAAGCATAAGTTAACAACCCGCCTGTAAATCCTAAAATGATTGCAAGTATTATGCTACCTGCAATATATTGTTCCGCGTTTTTTTTGATTGATTCCAATGTGATGCGCCAACTATATTTAATATGCACTGCATTTTCGCCCATCCAATATGCGCCCACTTTATAACTCAAATAAATAATGAAAGGGATCAGCGGCGCGAAACTGATATGAGCCGCAAGAATTACAAGTGCCTTGTTCAGCCGAAAAAGAATGGCAAGCGATATTGCTACGATGAGTTGAAAACCCCAAATTGGAATGATGCCCATGAACATGCCGAAGCCAACAGAAATCGCTTTTATATAATCGGGTTGACTGCTTTGCAAGAGATATTTACTAACGAATGCTCTGCCTTTTTCTTTATCGAACAACAAGCGAAAAAAATCGCGTGGCTTGATATAAATAAAAGTGAACAGCACGAGAAATGTGTTGAGAATGCTGATGCGCACGGTATCTTTCAGCGGGCGAAAATGCGAAATGCGCTCAGATGCCGGCGGATAATAAACAGAAACAGGAACAGATTTTATATTCACGCCTTTCCATGCTGCACGGACCAGCACTTCAATTTCAAATTCATATTTGCGGGTGCGAAAACGAATGTTTTTCAGAGGGAGTAAAGGATAAAGTCGAAAGCCTGATTGCGTATCTTCAATGGTGATCCCAGTTTCAACCTTGAACCAAAAATTAGAAAACTTATTTCCAAAACTGCTTTTTCCGGGAACGTTCAATTGCTTTAGGTCGCGTTCACCGATGATGATTGCATTTTTTTCTTCTTCGAGTGCATCCAAAAATTTCACGAGATCTTTTGCATAATGCTGTCCGTCAGAATCAATGGTAATTGCGAATTCGTAGCCATGATTAACCGCATAATTAAAACCTTTTCTGAGTGCCCAGCCTTTGCCCACATTTTTTTCGTAGCTCAACATTTTCACAAAAGACAATGATTGGATAATTTTTTTTGTGCCATCTGTCGAGCCATCGTTCACGATAATAATATCATCCGTGTAAGTTGCAACATCTCTGATAACATTTGCAAGTGTAGCCGCATTATTGTATGTCGGCACAATCACGCATGCTCTATTTTGTTTGAACCTGTCTTTCACTAATCCGGTGCTTTCCATTCTTGTTTTCGTTTATCGCCTGCAAAATAAATTAAAGGCGGCAATTTAATCAGCTTGCGAAATTAAGATTATACAATCAAAGAGAAGCTGTTTAAAGAGCATATAATATGAAGTCTATCTGTGATGATCTTTCATACATAATATTATTATTCAAGGGGCTTTATGTATCTTCCACAAATGCAAAAACTGGAATTGAAGCCATACTATGATGTAGTCGTAATCGGCACTGGCGTTGGCGGATTGACGGCAGCGGCTTTATTGAGCAAGTCTGGTTTCTCAGTTTGTGTTTTGGAAAAAGAACCTCACGTTGGCGGGTATCTCGCTGGTTTCAGGAGAAGGAATTTTCTTTTTGATACCGCAATTCACTGGCTCAATCAATGTTCGCCGGAAGGTATGGTTTTTAAATTGTTTGATATACTAGGAAATGATTATCCCGCTGCGGAGCCGCAAAAACGGATCAGGAGATATAAAGGAGAAAGTTTCA
>CAIYPC010000465.1 GCA_903927975.1 uncultured Bacteroidota bacterium
AACCTCTTTTAAATATCGCTTACACCATGATCGGCTTTGTAATAATTAGGGGGTCAGCTTGGATAATAATCGCATGCTCCTGATCAATGATAATCAGGTGATCTCATTGAGAATAATTTCCAATATCACCCAAAAAACGAAAACGCATATTAAGCGTTCCTGCATATCTCGATTCATCCAAAAAACCTGGCAAAGCAGGATTGATCCTGCCTTTCCAGAATTCCATTTCTTTTTCATTCTGTTGAACGATTTCCGGAATAGCATAATGGTTGATAACACTATCAACAAACTGATTGTTTATTATCTTTTCATCATGTTTGCATGAAGAAAAAATAACAACCGAAAATAAAAGAGGATAAAAATTCTTCAAGAGTGGGTTTTAGATATATACGAAATTGGGAGTGATAAAGTTTTAATCGTGAATGGTCAATTGTGAATCGTGAATAGAGAACAAGAAAATAATCTCATTCAACAAGAACTGTCGTTATTCATTTTCGACTTCCTTTCACAATTCATCATTCACCATTCAATCCACCAGCCCAATTTCATAATGCAAGGCTGGAATCTCAACATCCATAAATCCTTTTTTCAACAATCGCTCTTTGAACGCCTGCTGCACTTCATATTCTCCATGAACAATAAATAATTTTTTCACTTGCTTTGGATCTTGACAAGCGAGGAATTGAGAAAGATCTTCATAATCGCCATGTGCGCTCATGCTGCGGATGCTTCCTATTTCTGCATTCACTTCATGGCGAATGCCGAAAATATTTACTTCTTTATCACCTGCCAGCAATCTGCCACCGAGAGAATGCGGTTCGCAGTAGCCCATCATTAAAATAGTGTTGCGACTGTTCTCTATATTATTACTGATATGATGTTTCACTCTTCCTGCATCTGCCATTCCGCTTGCGGAAATAACAACAAATGGGGTATTCTTATAATTGAGCGATTTGGATTCATCAACAGACTTTATAAATTTTAACCCTTTAAAAGAAAAAGGATCCTCATCTGTTTTTAATATATCCTGAACATTTTTATTAAAAAGTTGCGGATATTTTTTTACGATTTCAGTTACTTCAATGCTCAACGGGCTGTCAACATAATAATCCAAATCGGGAAGTCTGCCTTGTATTTCAAGTTGGTTGAGTGCAAATAA
Organism: uncultured Bacteroidota bacterium; assembly: GCA_903927975.1. GTDB lineage: Bacteria > Bacteroidota > Bacteroidia > Chitinophagales > Chitinophagaceae > Puia. The sequence goes on from CAIYPC010000465.1 coordinate 1,160, forward strand.
TATTTCTTGAGTTCTTCCAACACTGAATGCAGGAAGAATTAATTTTCCTTTTTTCTGGATACATGTCTTTTCAATCCATGGCAACAATAAATCAGGCGTATCAACATCTTTATCGTGCAAACTATTTCCATAAGTAGATTCGATGATAATATAATCTGCCTGAGGAAAAGTTGAAGGCGGATTCAATATCACATCTCTATAACGACCAACATCTCCACTGAATGTAAGATGAGTTTCTTTTCCATCTTCTTTAATTTTCAAATGAACTGTCGCGCTGCCAATAATATGCCCTGCATCTTTATACATCACCTGAACATTCTCATCAACTGAAAACCATTGCTCATATTCATGCGCAGAAAAAAGATCCATCGCAGCACGTGCATCTTCTTCATCATACATCGGCTGCAGATATGATTGTCCTTCTGCAATTCTTCTTTTGTTCACGAACTTGATATCATCTTGTTGTATTCCTGCAGAATCTTCCAACAAAACAGAAGTCAATTCTTTCGTTGCGGGCGTACAAAAAATTTTCCCATTGAAGCCATCCTTCACCAACTTCGGTATTAACCCGGTATGGTCAATATGCGCATGAGATAAAATAAGAAAATCTACTTCTGAAGGCGTAAAACCCCATTCTCGGTTAAGCCTATCCGTATCCGATCCAAGACCTTGAAACATTCCGCAGTCGAGGAGGTATTTTTTTCCGTTTGATAATGTAAGTAAATGTTTTGAACCAGTTACAACGCGTGCCGCGCCATGGAAAGCAATCTTCATAAATTGAGTTGTTTGTTTGTTGAAGATAAGAAACTATAAAGAGATTAAATTTGTTTAACTAGTTATTTGCAATGGATAGAAAAAAAATCATACCGTTTTTTAATTCTTGCAAAATTATAATCATCATTTTATTTTGTGTTCATGATACACTCATCGCACAAAAGTCTGACAGCGACAATCAGATTAAAGAAAATTCCCATCTTAATATTTTTGAAAACAAATCAACAAATAATTATAATTCAGATTTACAATCAACAGTTATTACAAAAACAATAACCGGAGTTATTACGCTTACAGTAACCACAACTGGTGCCACATGCGGAAAAGACAATGGAAATTTTATTGTGATTGCATCAGGAGGAACAACTCCTTATACCTATTCAGTAAACGGGCTTGCTCTTCAGAACTCTGGAATTTTTGCCGGAAAAATTGCTGGCGTTTATAATATCACTGTTAATGACGCGAATGGCGAAACAGCCACAATCAGCACAACAATCACCAACACATTTTCTCATCCAAGTTTAATTGAAACAAGTTTCACAAATCCCGATCTGTGCTCTGGTGTTAACGGTACTGTAACATTGCAGGCAAGCAATGGCGCTGCCCCTTATTCATATACTGCTGATGGTTATCATTTTCAAAGCAGCAATATCATCCCCAATTTATCTGCAGGCACGTATAGTTTTTTGGTGAGAGATGCCAACGGATGTACTTCAATTTTGTCGCCTGTTTCTTTGGGCAATCCATGTTCAATCCAGGATGAGATTGCATATCCCGGCAGCACTTGCATTGACAGCGGATACATTAGTTGCGGAAGCCCTGGAGGCGGCG
>CAIYPC010000466.1 GCA_903927975.1 uncultured Bacteroidota bacterium
AGAACAGTTCTTGAAAACATTTTTTTGAGAGACTTAAAATCTTCCGATGAAAAAATAATTTTAGTAAGAGGTTTGCCTAATGAAAAAAAAATGATTGATGTTCCTTCAAACATTGAAATCCATAATCATCTTTCTGCCTCTGAGCTAAATGAAAGAATATTGCAATCAGAAATAATCATTTGTCGTTCGGGATACAGCACGATGATGGATTTAGCAAGGCTTGGAAAAAAATGTATTGTAATAGCAACACCTGGTCAAAGTGAACAGGAATACATTGCAGATTATCTTTCCGAGAAAAAAATTGTGATGAAAATAAATCAAAATGATTTTTCATTACATAATGCGCCTGATGCTGCTAAGAAATTCCCATTTAAAAGATATGAAGAAGGAGATAATAAATTGCTTGATGATGCAATTAGAGAATTATCGGAAATAATCAACAAGATAAAAATCGAGAATCAATTCCCAGCTTCCAACTTAGGATAATTAAAAAACCAAAGTTCTTTTTCCGCATCAGCAAATTCACTCCAATGATCAACCGAAGATTTTACGGCGAAGATGGCACATGTTGGCATGTTATCAAGTTCCACATCAACAAGCATATTTACAAACTCTGTTATTCCAGGATTATGAGAAAAAATAGCGACTGTTTCATAATCATCACTTAATGCAGATATTACTTTTGAGAAGGTTTCAGTTCCGGCATGATATAATTCAGGGATAAAAACAATTTCGTTTTCATCTCTCCCAAATTCAGCGATAAAAAGTTTTGCTGTTTTTTTTGCACGTTTTGCAGGGCTTGAAACAAAGCAGTCAATTGCTATTTTGTTTTTTACAAGTTTGGCAGCCATTTCCGGTGCCTCTTTTTTGCCACGTTCATTCAGAGGACGATCAAAATCATTTAGAACATCGCTTGTCCAACTACTTTTAGCATGCCTTATTAAAAGAAGCGATTTCATACAATACAAATGAGCAGTGAAGAATTAATTTGAAATAAAAAAAGCAAAATGCTATTAATAGCCTCTTACATTTTTTCCTTCCATGAAATTAATGAATGCTTTGTTCACAACTTTATTGCCACCTGCTGTTGGATATTTTCCTGTGAAATACCAATCACCAGTATTTGTTGGGCACGCCCGATGTAAAGATTCGATGGTTTGATAGATTACCTGCACAGGAATTTTAACTTCAGGAGGCGTTATCAGTTGCGCTATTTTTTGAGAAATCTGTTCTGTGGTAAAGAATTTATAAACCTGCTGCACCACATTTTCGGTATGAAGCTGACCGGTTCTTTGCAGCTCTTTGCATTTTTCGTAAAGTTCATCCAAGCAATTCTCTTTGCCTGTTTCTTTTATTAAACTGATCACAGCCTTGAATGCAATAAAGTCACCGAGCTTGCTCATATCAATTCCGTAGCAATCTGGATAACGTATTTGCGGCGCAGAAGAAAGGACAATAATTTTTTTTGGCTCAAGCCTTGCAAGCATTCTTACGATGCTTTCTTTAAGTGTAGTTCCACGCACAATGGAATCATCAATTACCACCAAAGTATCTTCTCCCTTTCTCACTGTTCCATAAGTTACATCATATACGTGCTGAACCATTTCGTTGCGGCTCACATCCTCCGTAATAAATGTGCGCATCTTCACGTCTATGAAAGCAATTTTTACAACCCTAATTTTACGGTTGATCATTTCCGATAGTTTCTCTTCCGTAAAATCTTTTCCCCAAGAAAGTATGCGCTGTATTTTTACGTTTTTCAGATAATCATCCATGCCTTTCCACAAACCATAAAAGGCAACTTCCGCAGTGTTTGGTATAAATGAAAAAATGGTATTCTTCAGATCGCTATTAATCGCATCCAGAATTTGCTCGCTCAAATTATAACCAAGGGCAGTTCTCTCCTGATATATTTTTTCATCACTTCCCCGTGAAAAATAAATTCGCTCAAAACTACAGGCCCTTCTTTCCTTCGTTTCAAGCAATTTTTCTACAGAAACTTCTCCTCCAGCTTTTATAATCAACCCCATTCCTGGCATCAGCTCTTTCACTTCATTTTCGCCCACATTAAACACGGTTCTTATTGCTGAACGCTCAGAGGCAGAAACAACAATTTCATCATTCACAAAATAATAAGCTGGCCTAATACCATGCGCATCACGAAACACAAACGAATCTCCATTTCCCAAAACACCGCCGACAGTAAAGCCGCCATCAAAAAGTGAAATTGATTTTCTGAGCACATCCGCCAGGTCCAAGTTGCCGGGTGAGTTTTCATCTGCCTGTACTAAAAAATGATGGATCACTTCCATCATCGCAGCTAAATCACTTTGTTTCTGAAATTCACCTGGATCAACATTTATGAGAGCAAAAAGCTCATCAGTATTCACTAAATTGAAATTGCCTGCCAACGCAAGATTGCGGGTAGGAACTGTGTGGCGCTTTATAAAAGGATGACAAAATTCTACGTTGTTTTTTCCTTGGGTTCCGTAGCGAAGATGTCCCAAAAGCAATTCTCCCAAATAAGAAATATGACCTTTCATCAACCCCGGATGTTTGCTGATATCCGGCTGATATTTTTCAAGTTCTTTTAATTCAGCAAATATTTTTGAAAAGATATCAGCGATTGGCTGATTTGCATTGCTGCGGATTCTTTGCAGGAAAGGATGGCCTGGTTCCACATTTAGTTTTACAGCTGCAACACCTGCACCATCTTGCCCACGATTGTGCTGCTTTTCCATAAGCAGGTATAGCTTATTTAAGCCGTAAAGCACTGTCCCGTATTTCTGCAGGTAATAAGAGAACGGTTTTCGGAGCCTTATGAATGCCAAGCCGCATTCATGTTTTATTTCATCGCTCATGAATAAAAATGAAGCGCAAAGCTAATACAATTTCAGAAGATTAGAATTAATCTAGATTAATAAAATCAATCAATTATTGTTGGCCATTGATGTGCTTTGCCATTTGTTTAGTGTTGGGCAATTCTTGTACTGGTCATCAATAAGTACATAAAAAGATGGGATTTTTGCCTTAAACCATTTCTCAAGTGCCGCCTGTTTTTTCTCTTCTATGGCTCTTTGAGAAATCCTGTTATAGTCATCTCTCAAATTTTCGCGATGTGGATCTGACTTCGAGAGAAGGTAAATGATATGAACGCCCTTTTTGCCTCTTTCATCAGTAAAAGCAGTTGGCATAGAAAAATCACCAACCTTCAAATTATTTAATAGTTTCACAACTTCCTTATCTAATTGGTCGATTGTTAAATAAGTTGATCCATCTCTTGCCATTTTGAGGCCGGCTGTAAATTTAGCATTAGGATCTTCGCTATATCTAACGGCCGCTTCTTTAAACCCGATCATGCCAGAAGTTAAGAAGTTGCGAATAGAATCAAGTTTTTGAACTGACTCGCTTGTTTCAACTTCTGTAATCTGAGGGATTCTCAAAATGTGCCGGATAATGGCTTCATCGCCATTTCGACTTACCATTTGGATAATATGATAACCAAATTGTGTTTTAATTACTGGTGAAATTTGACCTTCTTTAAGCCGATAAGCTGCTGCCATAAAAACTGGATCCCATTGTTTATCACTACGACTTAACTGATATTCACCCCCTTTGTCTTTGCTTCCCGGATCATCAGAATAAATCTTTGCCAATGCATCAAATTTTTTCAATCCAGCTTCCACTTGCCTTTTATATTCAGTGAGCTCATCAATTGCTAATTTTTCAATGTCGTGGCTTGCTTTTGGATAAAGGACAATTTCTCCAATCTGCAATTCAGATTCATAGAAATGCAAGCTGTCTTTTGGGATTTTTTCGTAATATCCTTTGACTTCTGTTGGGGTAATTTTTACATCTGAAACCACTTTGTTCCTCATGCCCGTAGCTAAGCGCTGTTCGCGGATTGGATGGCGGAAATCTTCTTTCAGTTGATAAATTGTTCTGCCAGAAATCTGTTCAAGCGTTTCCTTACTTCCATATTGAGAAATAAAATAACGGATTTTCTGATCTATCTCCGCTTCTACATCATCGTCACTAACTGGGATTGAATCCCTTTCTGCTTGAAGCACCAATGCTTTTTGGATCATCATGCCATCAAGCACAGCACAATCTTCAGGAGGTTGTCCGCCTTGACGAATAATATCTGCAATTGCTGAGCTTATTTCTGATTTGAGAACAATTTTGTCTCCCACAATTCCCACTATCTTATCTGCCACTATTTTTTGTTGCGAGAAGACATGAAGCCCTGCAAAAAAAGAAACAAATAACAGAATAATTTTTTTCATAAACATTTTATAAGAAGCCAAAATTAATTTCATAGAGCCGCATTGGCTAATGCAGAAATTGATTTAACAAAAGTTTTTTTGAGGAAATACAAGAACCAAGGAACAAGGGTACAGGGCTGAACTTTGTAACTTGTTCCTTGATTCTTGTAACTTGAATCTTTACAATGTTCTCTTCACTTCTTCTTCCTCATACGCTTCCACTATATCGCCAACTTTAATATCATTATAGTTTTTGATGGTAAGACCGCATTCCATACTCGAAAGAACTTCTTTCACATCATCCTTAAATCTTTTTAAAGATGCAAGCTCAGCTGTTGCGCCTTCACCCGTTGGGTAAATAACAATGCCATCTCTCACTAGGCGAATTTTCGAGTTGCGATAGATTTTTCCATCAAGCACAAAACAACCTGCAACTGTTGCTTTATCAAATTTGAAGACATTGCGAACTTCCACGTTAGCTGTGATTTTTTCTTGAATTTTTGGTTCAAGCATGCCTTCCATCGCACTTTTTATTTCTTCAATCACATTATAGATGATCGAGTAAGTCTTAATTTCCACTCCTTCATTTTCTGCAAGCTTAGACGCCTGCAATGAAGGGCGAACATTGAAGCCCACAATAACCGCATCAGATGCTGTTGCAAGCAAAATGTCGCTTTCCGTGATAGCTCCAACTGCTTGATGAACTATGCGCACGGCAATTTCTTCGGTTGATAGTTTTTGCAATGAATCGCTCAATGCCTCAACCGATCCATCCACATCACCCTTTATAATCAAATTCAATTCTTTGAAATTGCCCAATGCAAGGCGTCTACCAATTTCATCGAGTGTGATATGTTTCTTGGTCCTTATTCCCTGTTCGCGCAAAAGCTGTGCTCTTTTATTAGCTGTTTCTTTTGCTTCGCTTTCATCTTCGTAAACCTTGAATTTTTCACCTGCTTGCGGGGCACCGTTCAACCCCAATAGTAAAACAGGAGTTGATGGAGGAGCATCTTCCACGCGTTTATTGCGCTCGTTCGACATCGCTTTTACTCTTCCAAAATGCTGGCCAGAAACAACAATATCCCCATTTCTCAAAGTGCCATTTTGCACAAGCACAGTGGCAACATAACCACGGCCTTTATCAAGCGTAGCTTCGATAATGGTACCAGTTGCTTCGCGATTTGGGTTTGCTTTCAAATCCAACAATTCAGCTTCCAACAATATTTTCTCCAATAATTGATCAACATTTAATCCCTTTTTAGCAGAGATTTCCTGAGACTGATATTTGCCTCCCCATGATTCAACCAGCAAATTCATTGACGCCAATTGTTCATAAATTTTTTGAGGGTTGGCACCATCTTTATCTATTTTATTAATAGCAAAAATCATTGGCACATTCGCAGCCTGTGCGTGACTAATCGCTTCTCTTGTTTGAGGCATCACGGCATCATCAGCCGCAATCACAATCACCGCAATGTCCGTTACCTGCGCTCCACGGGCACGCATAGCCGTAAATGCTTCATGGCCCGGCGTATCAAGAAATGCGATTTTTTTATCATCAGGAAGTGTTACTTCATAAGCACCGATATGCTGTGTAATCCCACCAGCTTCACCAGCAACCACATTCGCACTGCGTATATAATCCAGCAAAGATGTTTTACCGTGGTCAACGTGACCCATAATAGTTACAATTGGAGAGCGGGACACCAAATCTTCTGGAGCATCTTCCATTTGATCTTCTTCCATCTCTGCGGCGTCATCCAAGCCAATAAATTCGACTACGTAGCCAAACTCACCTGCTACCAGCTCAATTACATCTGCCTCAAGGCGCTGGTTGATAGAAACCATCATGCCGAGGCTCATACATTTTCCTATCACCTCCGCATAGCTTACATCCATCAGGTTTGCGAGCTCGCTTACACTAATAAATTCTGTTACCTGCAACTTGTTGTCGCCAATTTCGGGACCACCTGATTGCTCGGCCATCTCTTCACGCTTGGCACGACGATATTTTGCTTTTAGGCTTTTTCCACGACCTCCAGAACCTGCAAGCTTAGCTTGCGTCTGTTTTATTTTTTCTTGAATTTCTTTTTTGTCAATTTCTTTTACTTCACGTGGGCTTCTCAAATCAGGACGCCTATTGCGATCACCACCGCCTGTATTTGCACCGCCACCACGATTAGCACCATCGCCGCCTCTTGGAGGGAATCCGCCACCACCGTCGGATCGG
>CAIYPC010000467.1 GCA_903927975.1 uncultured Bacteroidota bacterium
AATCTCTCAAAAAAAAAGTAAATAAAATAATTGAAAGAATGACCACCATCATATCCAAAGCTGTCAATAATAATACAATTGATAACAGACCGCTTTGAAAAACATTTGCAAACGCAATGTTTGATAATCGCATTAATAATAATAATTGAGGGATGATCAATGGAAAGCCCATAATAGCCATTAGCGCAGCGTTATGTTGTGCACGTGCTGCAATAGCCGCAATAAAAGTGAACACGAGGCTAAGGCTCATTCCGCCAAAGCAAGTGATGAAAATAAATTTTATGGGGTTGTTCAATTGGTCGCCAAGCATCAATTGAAATAATAATAAACTAACTAAGCTCATCGCGAGCATCAGCACCAAATTGAAAAGCAATTTTGCGATAATAAAATCTCTCGATCCTGCAATGGAATAAAAGTAAAGCATGCGGCCTTTGCTTTCCTGCAAAAAACTTTTTGCAACAGCGTTCACACTGATGAACAATTGGATCATCCAGAAAAGCCCGTTCCATACATTTGTTTCCGGCTGGCCCATTGCCAGATATAAAACAAAAATGGTGGAAGCCACATAAAGCAGTATGCCATAAAAAGTATATTGCTGGCGAATTTCCAGCAGCACATCTTTTTTAAAAAGGGTTAATATTTTTGTAAAATTCTTCAAATCAATTTTTTATTTTTCACGCATTTTCTCCTTTATAAAAACAATCTCTGCAGCGAGGTTCATACAAATCCTTTTCTCCCAACAAAACTTGTGAATCGTTTTTGGTTTTGCGGTAAGAATAGTTTGCAATGTTTCCACATTTCATGCAAATGGCATGAAGCTTGGTAATATAGTCAGCTCTGGCAAGCATATCAGGCATTGGGCCAAAAGGCTTGCCGGCATAATCCATATCCAGGCCAGCAACAATTACCCGTATCCCTCGCAATGCAAGCTGCTCGCAGGTTTCGGGTAATTGTTCCTCAAAAAATTGAGCTTCGTCAATAGCTACCACATCAACATTTTCTGAAAGCGGAATAATTTTTTGTGAACTATCGACAGGTATTGATTCAACAGCGTTCTCATCATGCGAAACAATATTTTTTTGATCATATCTTATATCGATCGATGGCTTGAAAATCCTCGTTTCAAGATTGGCAATTGTGGCCCGTTTCAGCCTGCGGATCAATTCTTCTGTTTTGCCAGAGAACATAGAACCGCAGATAACTTCAATCCAGCCGCGTCCTTCGTTTTTAATATGAGGCTCGATGAACATAAATACAATAGATTAAATACTCAATTTGTTTTAATTTTATAGGAACTACAATTCTGGCAAAAATATTTTTAAATTTTTAATCAAAAGGCAACTAATTAAATGTGTCTATAATAAAATTGATGGGACGGTGTTAATGGATAGATGCCTTCCGATTCAGCAAAAATAAATATGCAACAACTAGAGCACCTTATTCATAAGTTAAAAGAACAGTTCGAGAAAAATGTTCCGCCTTCACAGATGCTTTCTACCATCAAACAGATTGAATCTGAATTGTCTCATTCCATTAATAAACCAGGTTCCAGTTTAAGCACTGCAAAAGTAGCGGTTGTAATGCCATCATCTGCAAAAATTACAGCAGTTCAACAAACTGTTCTATCAACCAAAGAAGAAGAAATTAAGGTGACAGAAATAGAACAAGTTGTTATTGAAACTAAAAATAAAAACCAGCAACAAAATCAATATAGCAATCAGAATGGATGGTCTTACGATGCATTAAAAGAAATACCAACGCTTTCGCATCAGGATCAACCAAAAGATTTGAATGATGTTATTGGAGATAACAGCGAATCATGGAATGACAGATTGAAATCTGATGTTATAGAACTCGCTGCCACATTTAAAGGAGAGCCGGTAAAAGATTTGAAAAAAGCAATCGGCATCAACGATCGTTATGTTTTCATCAGCGAACTTTTTCGTGGCGACGAAGCTATGTATGAAAGATGTATTAAGACCATCAATAATTTTAGGATCCTGCCAGAAGCAGAATATTGGATGGAAAGAGAATTGAAACTAAAATTGGGTTGGGATGATACAAGGGAATCTGCCAAGCATTTTTATCAATTGGTCAAAAGGCGTTTCTCCTGAATAAACTGTATAATATTTTCTGTAGCACCTTTTCTTGAATGCACATAATCTTTAGCGGCAACACACGCTTCATTATATTCCTCTTCATTTTTTAATAAGCGGTTGAAAGTTTCTTCAGCTTCCAATGCACTATCGATAACAAACCCGCCACCGCAATCAACCAGTTCAACAGCCTCGACATATTTTTCGATCACTGGTCCGAAGACAACGGGCTTTCCATACACTGCAGCTTCTAACACATTATGAACACCATCATCGCCAAAGCCGCCACCAACATACGTTATATCGGCATACTTGTATAAACTGGAAAGCATGCCGATGTTGTCGATGATTAAAACATTGGTCGTTGGTTGATGGCCATTATCCGATCGGAATTCTGTCATCAGCAATCGGTCATTGATCATCATTTTTTGCAATACTGAAAACCTAATGCTATTTCTAAACAGCACTTCAACTTCTTTCAATCTCTCTTCATCAATTTCATGCGGCGCAATAATAAATTTTATTTCTTTATGCGTGTTTGCATAATGATCAAGTTCCTCTTCATCTTCTTCCCATGTGCTTCCCGCAACAATTATTTTACTGTCGCCACAAAATTTTTCAATCATTTCATTTGGTTG
>CAIYPC010000468.1 GCA_903927975.1 uncultured Bacteroidota bacterium
CGCTACAGCCATGCCAATCAACGCTCCACCCAAATGCGCTTCATGACCAATATTTGCTTTGCTCGATCGGATGCCATAAATAGAAAATGCAATAAACAAAAGACCATAAATCCAACCCGGAATTGAAATAGGCAGTAAAAAAAAACCAATGCCCATTCCCGGGAACAGTGCAATAGACGCAAACATGATCCCGCAAATAGCACCAGATGCACCAACCGTGCTATAATCGCTATTATTTCTGTTGATTAATAAAGAAAGAAGATTTCCGCCTATTAAACTTGCAAAATAAATTATCAAAAATCTTATTCCGCCCAGACCGGTTTCTATAAGTCCGCTGAAAATATAAAGGCTGAACATATTAAAAACCAAATGCGCCCAGCTAACATGCAAAAAGCCTGATGTGATAAATCGCTTATAATCTTTCCTCACCAGTATTTTATCAACTTCAAATTTATATCGCTCAAAAAAAATGTCGTTGTTAAATCCTTTGTATGAAAAGATAATATTCGCGATAATTAGAACAACCCCTATTATCCCTGTGCTTGCCATTGTTTTAAAATCTATAACGTAAAAGCATTGGCGTTTGTATTTTTATTTTTTTACAAAACCAACGCTGACTAAAAGTACAAATTTTGATGATTTATTCAAAAGCCTTAAAGTATTGTTAACAGCGCAAAAAGAAATGTTATTAAACCAATAAACTAGCTCTGAAAATATAGACTGCATTGGCAATAATACATTCTTATAATTTTATTGATTGCATAATGGCTAAATTGCTTTTTATCAAACCATGAAACGTCTTAATCTATTTACTCTTTTATTTTTTCTACATTATTTCTCCATCGCACAGAAGGCATTAAAACCTTTTCCGCAGCACACAAAGTATTTTGCTGGGGTTATTAAGTCAAACCATATTTCTCAATCGCAAATGGATGATAGCGTTCGTTCGTTTTATAATAATTGGAAAGAGCGTTACATTAATGATGACGCTGGCGATGGACAATATTATATCTGGACAGAAGGTTCTGTCGGAAATAAAAAATGCGTCTCAGAAGGACAAGGTTATGGGATGATAATTGTTGCATTAATGGCAGGCTATGATAGCAATGCAAGAAAAATCTATGATGGATTATATCGCTACTATAAAGCGCACCCAAGCAGCAGGAGCAAAAATCTAATGTCGTGGGCGCAAACCAGTTCTTTTAAAAACGCAAATGGAACTTCAGCTTCTGATGGAGATATGGATATAGCATATTCATTATTGCTTGCTGATGCACAATGGGGAAGCAAGGGAAATATTGATTATGCGCAACAAGCCGGTTTAATGATTGATGACATTATGAAGCAGGAAATCAATCCCAAAACATTTTCTGTATTATTAAGCAATTCCATTGAAGATGACAGCAAAGATTATTTCGATATGCGCTCTTCAGATTTTATGCCCGCACATTTCAAAGCGTTCAAAAATTTCTCAGGAAATAAATTTTGGGATAATGTGATAGACAGTAATTACAAGCTCTTTGATTATTTACAGCAACATTATAGTGAAGAAGCAGGATTGCTTCCTGATTTTATTCAGCACATCAATAACAAACCTGTTCAAGCCCACTCAAATTATCTTGAATCTAAGAATGATGGCGACTACAATTACAATGCATGCCGTGTTCCGTGGCGGGTTGCAACAGATTATATTTTGGATGGGGATATTCGTTCAAAAATGATTGTTGAAAAAATAAATAAATGGATAAGAAACACAACAAAAGAAAATCCAGATAATATTTCTGCTGGCTATTATTTGAATGGCGATGATATGAAAGGAAGATATTTTGAAGCGATGAGTTTTATAAGTTCATTCGCTGTTTCTGCGATGGTTGATACTAGATCGGAAGAGCGTCGTGTAG
>CAIYPC010000469.1 GCA_903927975.1 uncultured Bacteroidota bacterium
CATTGAAGCATTTATCAATAGCTGTAGTGGTGAATATTTAAACAGAAATTGGTTCTTATAAATAAAATTTGCAATACTAAAATACGGTTGCATAAGATGGATACAATGAATTTAAACTGTATGGTTCACTGGATCGATTTAACTCTTATAAGGTATTCGAACGGAGCAAAAAAGACGCAATTTCGCTTTGTTAAAATCGTCTTAAAATGGAGGGCAAATGAAAGAAACAATAAATGCATTTATTTCCTTAATTAGGGTTCGTCATTGGATAAAAAACATCTTTGTGCTTTCACCTGCCTTTTTTGCCGGGAAAATTGATTTACTTCTCACCCCAAGGCTATTAATTACTTTTTTTTCGTTTTGTTTGGCGTCCTCCTTCATTTACGTATTTAACGACGTTCTTGATATTGAAAGGGATAAAATCCATCCCGAAAAATGTAAGCGTCCATTGGCATCTGAAGTTTTAAGCACAAGATTTGCGATTGTGACCATGGTTTCAATTATATTGATATTTATTATTATTGTTTTATATTTTAATGTTTATTCTGTTTATGTAATGGCCTATCTGATAATGAATATTGCATATTCTTTAAAACTAAAGGAGATTGCCATAATAGATGTTTCATGTATTAGCGCGGGATTTGTTTTACGAGTTTTGGCAGGGGGGGCCGCCGCTGTAGTATACGTATCACCGTGGCTGGTCACAATTGTTTTTTTAGTTACAATCGCTATAGCTTTTGCGAAAAGAAGAGATGATCTGGTATTAAGTGAAATTGAAAATAAAGCAATGCTTAGAAAATCGCTTAGCGGTTATTCTATTGAGTTTCTGAATATTTCGACCACCATTACCTTGTCTATTACCCTTGCAGCATATATTATTTATACAATCTCGCCCGAAGTTATAAGTCGGGTCGGTTCCGATAAGGTCTACATAACTTCTTTCTTTGTTTTTCTGGGTATTATGAGGTACCTTCAAATTACCATTGTGGATCAAAAATCGGGATCGCCAATTGATATCCTTTGGAAAGATCGCTTCATTCAATTTACAATTATTTGTTGGCTGGGGGTATTTACGATATTGCTATATGGAAGAGGTATATAATTGGGGAATGTACCCACGGATCGGGGCCGAGATTCATACAGCCAGGTCAACAGCCGAAGCGGTGAATATTGTAAAAAATGAAAAGCTGATGATAGCCCGCGGCAACGGCAAATGCTATGGTGACAGCTCTTTACAAAAATCAATATTCTCTACCCTGTCGCTAAATAAGTTCATTTCATTTGACCGCGAAAAAGGTGTTATTACATGTGAATCGGGCGTGCTTCTCAGCGAAATTTTAGAAGTGATTGTGCCCGAAGGTTTTTTTCTTCCGGTTACACCAGGTACTAAGTTTATTACAATTGGAGGTGCAGTAGCTTGTAATATTCACGGTAAAAATCATCACACAGAAGGGGCAATCTCCCTTTATATTGATTCGTTTGATCTCCTTGTTGAAACGGGCGAAATTATTTGTTGTACAAAGGTTAATAATAGTAGGCTTTTTATTAATACCATTGGTGGGATGGGATTAACCGGTATAATAATGACAGTAGCGCTGCGGTTGAAAAGAATTGAAACCTCTTTTATTGCGCAAAAGTCAATTAAAGCCAAAAACATTAATGAGTTACTGAATTTATTCTCAGAATACCAGCATTATACTTATTCCGTGGCTTGGATAGATTGCCTATCAATGGGCAATAGCCTTGGACGTTCTATTTTGATGTTAGGCGAACATTCAAAATTGGAGGAACTGGGTAGGACTAGGCAAAAAGACCCACTACAACTTCATTCAACAAAGCAACTGCAAATACCCTTCATGTTTCCCGGGTTTGTTCTCAATGAATTTTCGATAAGAGCATTTAACTTTCTTGTCTACCAAAAGCAATTAAATCATGAGGTGAACAATGTCATTCACTACAATACTTATTTCTACCCTTTAGACGTTATTGGTAACTGGAACAGAATTTATGGCAAGAGTGGGTTTACACAATATCAGTTTGTTATACCATTTGAAGCCGGTGCTGAGAGTCTTATCAGAATTATTAGAAAAATTGGCGAATCCCGTTCGGGGTCTTTTTTAGCTGTATTAAAAACATTCGGGCAAAACGATGAGAATTCCTCATCGTTGTCTTTTCCAAGGAAAGGCTATACATTGGCACTGGACTTTAAGATAAGTGATAAAGTTTTTACGTTATTGGATGAGTTGGACAAAATTGTTATTGAATGCAAAGGTAAGCTCTACCTGGCAAAAGATGTCCGAATGA
>CAIYPC010000470.1 GCA_903927975.1 uncultured Bacteroidota bacterium
CGTGATAGTTTTCAAAAAAGGAACAATTGATAAATGATTATTGAGCCCAAGAAAAAAGAGGCAATCGACAAAGAAGCCTTCCGCATTATGGAGTTACTGGAGGTATCCGAAGACACAAATTACATCGGTAGCTCTCAGAAAGGATCTTTAGGGCACCAAAAAGCGCAAGATTTATCTGAAAAAATTATAGACACACCAACCTTAATACAAACCACACGTTTAGAGAAAACTCTAGCTATAAAGGAATGTTATAAGGGGAAGTGTATTGGATTTAACGAGGCCTCATACAAACAATTCAAAAACTTTGTTTCCTCAATGCATAATGCAAGGGGTATAAAAGAATTGATTAGTAGTCAATTTATAGAGCAAAAATCATTTGAATGGCTTTTAAAAACCTTTAAAAACAAACAAGCTGACCAAAACTTCTCATCCTATTTACACGACGAAATGTTGTCCTCAATAGGAGAGTCAAAAATTCATTTTCAAATTTTGCATCTTGACATTGAACAATCATTTAAAATTGGTGAAGTAACGATTGAGTTCTTCACCAAAGAGTATTTTGACCTACTATTTGAAAGGTTCAAATCAGAGTCTCCTGAAATTACTGAGACCTCACTTCAACAAATGAGGTCTCAGTATCACGGAAAAGTGTATGCCACTTGTACGGTAAGAGCAGAAAAGGAAAGGGGTAAAGAAATTGCTTTCGAAAAATGTGCGCTTGCCATTGACATTTTAAAAATATGCTCCGATACCGCAGACATTCCCAATGCAAGATTGAGTTTTGATATTGATAGGAGAACAAAGGAAGTGCTGCAATATGAGGTAATATTGATAAATGATGCCGAAAAAAATCCATTTAATGTTGAGGTAACCAGACTGCCGTTACATCATCAAATTTACAAGAATGACTGGGCAAGAATATTGAACAGACAGTTTAATGATTTCCATAATTTTCTACTTACTCTTCCCGCAGAACAAAGTGAGTTACAGCAACTAATCATAAATGCGATAAAGAGATACGGCTCTTCTATATCTAATCCGAATTTATATCAAAGGGTAGTAGAGCTTTTTACAATTCTTGAGTCTCTTGTCCTGACGAACGCGGATGTCCCAATTATGAATTCCGTTTGCAATTATTGTTCAAAATTAGTATTCAAAAAACCTGAAGAAAGGAAGGACGTAATTGCGCTTTTAAAATCCATGTACAGTGTTCGAAGCGCATTTATTCATCATGCTAAAGAAAGAGAGATCCCTAGTGACCAAATCAGAAAATTTCAAGTCGTTGTGAGAATTTTACTAACTACCCTTATTAAAAAATCAAAACAACATTCAACAAAAGAATCATTGCTTCAGGAAATCGATGAGGCGATATTAAATGCTTATTGAGCGATATTTTCATCAACCGCCTTCCCCACCAACGCCCTCCCATCCATCACCCAAACCACCGCTAAAAACAACAACATCAAAACACTACTTAAAATCCAAACGTGCCCAAACCCGCTCATGGGCACCTTCAAAAACTCATACGCTTGCCATAACAATAAGCC
>CAIYPC010000471.1 GCA_903927975.1 uncultured Bacteroidota bacterium
CTACACGACGCTCTTCCGATCTAAAATATAATGGCATGGGTTTAATGAATCAGCCAATCTTTTTAAATAACTGTTTTCTGCATTTTCACAAAGCAGTTTTATTTCATGAATATGTTGCAAGCCTCTTGCAATCTGCATCACTTCACGCGGACCAATTTTTTTTACAGGTATTTTGCTCACCAGCCTTTCTATATCGCCGCAATGTTTAATATGCTGCGATAATTTATTCCTGATATCAACTTCCTTAATAAAAAATTCAACCAGATCGAGCCGTTCGTTTATTTTACGTATATCCTTCAACGGTAATAACAGCCAACGCTTCAGCATGCGCGCACCCATCGGGGAAGTGGTGTTGTCCAAAACTTTCAGCAGCGTATTTCCATTTTCAAAGCCAGTTCCCGAAAGTTCCAGATTTCTGATGGTGAATTTATCCATCCATAAATAATCATCACGCTCTATTCTTTGTATTGAAGTGATGTGCTGTAGGTTTGGATGCTCTGTGTCTTTTAAATAATGAAGCACAGCACCAGCAGCGATAATTCCTTCATGCAATTCTTCAACACCAAAACCTTTTAGCGAATGCGTTTGAAAATGTTTCAACAAACTTTCTGTTGCATAAGCCCTATCAAAAATCCAGCTCTCTAAAGTGTAGGTATAAAATTTTGAGCCAAATGTTTCTTTGAAATGTTTCTGGCTGCTGCGCTGAAAAACAATTTCTGCGGGCTTTAATGTTTGCAATAATTTGTCCGCATATTCCTCATTGCCTTCTGCCACAAAAAATTCCCCAGTTGAAATATCCAGAAAAGAAATGCCGATATTTTTTTCGCCGAAATGTAAACCAGCTAAAAAATTATTGCTGTTATGTTCGAGCAATTTATCGTTGGTTGCAATGCCCGGTGTCACCATTTCCGTGACCCCACGTTTCACTATTCCTTTTACGGATTTTGGATCTTCCAACTGATCACATATCGCAACACGATAACCTGCTTTTACTAATTTATGTAAATATGTATCGAGCGCATGATGAGGAAAACCTGCAAGTTCCGCAGACGATGCTGCTCCATTATTTCTTTTTGTAAGTGTGATGCCCAAAACCTTTGATGCAATCACTGCATCTTCACCGAAAGTTTCATAAAAATCACCCACACGAAAAAGCAAAATCGCATCCGGATATTTTTGTTTGATAGCACGGTGCTGTTGCATCATCGGTGTGTCTGCGCTGCTTTTTGCCATGGGGCAAATATAAGCAAGACCCCTAACCCCTAAAGGGGGATTTTTAAAGTCTCTAAGATTTTTTTATCCTTCACTTAATCTATATTATATAGATGAAAGATAGAACTTACTTTTGCTGCTCAAAAATCCCCCTTTAGGGGTTAGAGGCAATATGGAAAAATTAAGCATGGATGAACTGAACCGAAAATCGGTTGATGAATTTAAGCAGTCGGAAAAAATTCCGATTGTGGTGGTGCTTGATAATATTCGTAGCATGCATAATGTTGGAAGTGTATTTCGCACGGCAGATGCATTTTTATTACAATCCATTTATTTGTGTGGATTTACGCCACAGCCACCGCACCGAGATATTCATAAAACAGCACTGGGCGCAACAGAAACGGTTGAATGGAAATATTTTGCTGATGCAACTGATGCTCTAAAACAGTTGCGGGATGAGGGATACAAGATATTTGCGATTGAACAGGCAAAAGGAAGTATTTCTTTGCAGCAATTTAAATTTGAACAAGATGATAAGCTTGCTGTTATATTTGGCAATGAAGTAAGCGGGGTAGGGGATGAGGTTTTGAAATTCTGCGATGGCTGTATCGAAATACCACAGCTTGGTATGAAACATTCATTGAACATTTCTGTTGCAGCGGGCATTGTTTTGTGGGAGTTGGTAAGAACCAGAGACCCCCTGTCCCCCTGAAGGGGAGACTTAGATCGATCTTGCACTTAAATTTGCAGCATTCATTATTAAAGATTTAAATTATAAGATGCCCACAGTAAAAAATTATTTATCGCTCATCAAATTCTCGCACACCATTTTTGCAATGCCGTTTGCATTGATTGGATTTTTTTTAGGATTTAGTGAATTAAAAAAGAAATTTCCAAATGGAGCGTGGTGGGGAGATATTAATCAACTTTCTTCTGATAAAATTCAAATAATCGAAAGTCTTACTTTGCAAAGTCTGATAATAAAATTTTTGTTGGTTATCCTGTGCATGATCTTCGCACGCAGCGCAGCCATGTCTTTTAATCGTTATCTCGATAGAAGTTTTGATGCAAAAAATCCACGCACTGCAATCCGTGAAATTCCTAAAGGCATTATTTCTGCTAAAAGCGCTTTGACAATCACAATTGTTTCTTGTGTCTTGTTTGTTGTGACTTGTTTCTTAATTAATAAGCTTTGCTTCTTTTTATCGCCCGTTGCTTTGTTTGTAGTATTATTTTATAGCTATACAAAAAGATTTACGCCGCTGTGCCATTTAGTACTTGGCGTTGGATTATCATTAGCTCCTATTGGTGCATATCTCGCTGTGACGGGATCTTTTTCATGGCTGCCAATTTTGTTTTCACTAACAGTTATATTTTGGGTGAGCGGATTTGATATCATTTATGCTTTGCAGGATGAAGAGTTTGATAAATCAAATCAACTATATTCTATGCCTTCATGGCTCGGAAAAGCAAAGGCGTTGCGGGTTTCAGAGCTTTTGCATTTATTAAGTTTTGTTTGTGTGGTAGCTGCTGGTTTGCTAGGACAATTTGGTTTGTGGTATTGGATTGGTGTTTGTGTTTTCACAGGAATGCTCATCTATCAGCATTCAATTGTGAAACCAAATGATCTCAGCAAAGTGAACCTTGCATTCATGACCGCAAACGGAATTGCGAGTGTTGTGTTCGCTGTTTTTGTGATTGCGGATTTGTTTCTTCGATAATATATAGTTCATGGTTAATGGTTCATAGTTCATGGCAATGGCTGCATGTAATTGTGAACGTTCAACCATGAACCATCAACTATGAACTATTAACTTCCCTATGCCCCGAATTCTTGCAATAGATTATGGTAAAAAACGAACAGGCATCGCTGTTACTGATCCTTTGCAGATCATTGCAACAGGACTTACAACCATTGAATCGCATAAACTGATTTCGTTTCTCAAAGAATATTTTAAAAAAGAAATAGTTGAGCTGATATTAATGGGCGAGCCAAAAAATTTGGACGACAGTGACACGCATGCTACGCAATTTGTTAGGGAAATCACGGAAAAAATTAAAAAAGAATTTCCTGCTATACCAATCAAAATGGTGGATGAAAGATTCACGTCTAAAATGGCTTCACGAGCAATGATTGATATGGGCATGAAAAAAAAGCAAAGACAGAACAAAGCGTTGATCGATGAAATTGCCGCAACGATCATGCTTCAGGAATACCTTCAAAATCACTGAAGATCTGCCACAAAACCTTGAGGGTTTGTGAATTTCTCAAAGTAATTTTACTCTCCGAAAAACCTGCAATATTTTTTGCAAGAATTGCCAATTGCCAACTATGAAGTGCAAACAACAAACTCCCGATAATTTCTTTTAAATTTGCCAGAATTTTTTAGCTATGCTTCTACCAATTGTCGCTTACGGGGATCCGATTTTAAGAATGGTTTGCAAGGATATTGATCCAGATTATCCAAATTTATCAGGGCTTATTGAAGATATGTGGGAAACCATGTATTATAGCAATGGCGTGGGTTTGGCAGCTCCTCAGGTGAATTATGATATCCGTCTTTTTGTAATCGACTCCACACAGATTTTTACCAATCTTGATGAAGATGAGAAAGATAAATATCCTGATGGTCCTGGAATCAAGCAGGTTTTTATTAATGCGCATGTTAAAGAGTTGCATGGCGAAGATTGGACTTACAATGAAGGTTGTTTAAGCATACCAAAAATAAGGGAAGATATTACTCGTAGCGAAGAGGTTACTTTAGAATATTTGGATGAAAATTTTCAATCTTTCACAAAAACTTTCATAGGTGTAACGGCGCGTGTGATCTTGCATGAATATGATCACATTGATGGGAAACTATTTATTGATTACCTAAAACCATTGAAAAGAAAATTGTTGAAAGGAAAGCTTGATGATATTTCTCGCGGAAAAATAAACGTGGATTATAAAATGTCATTCCCGAAATAGATGGTGGAATAGTTTGAAAAACCTTGAAGGTTTATCGCGCTCTCCAAAATAATTTTGAAATCTCCAATAAACCTTCAAGGTTTAAGAGATATTTTTTGTTCGGGTTTATTTCGTCACCTTCTTTAAAAGCAATACATAACCACAAAGCTTCTTTTTATTTTTATTCACTTGCACAGGCTTGATCATGTGGTATTCTGAAAATTGAGGAATGTAAGCGTAGCTGATGATGTTGCCATCAACATCGCCCCACATATTTTTTTTGTACACCACTTGCTTTTCGTTGTAATCATACATGCGCACTTCATATAATCTTGACGTAGGATCACCAATAAAAACGAACTGGTACAAACTGCCTTCATTCATGGGAACGACGATGGGCATTTCGTACTCGCTTTGCATCGTCATGGATGCTTCTCTTAAAACAATATAACCTTTGGAGCTGAAAACAGTTTTGAGGCTGTCAATTTCACTGCGAAAGGGGCTGGTATCGCAGCTTTCTTGTCTTATTACTTCCTGGGCTATTAGTGAATGTCCTAATACAATGAATAATAAGACCAAGACAATTTTTTTAGGGTACGCGAACATGTCTATGGTTTTACGGATGACGGATATTTCAAAAATAAGCACAAAAGTTCGCATTTGAAAGCCCTTTGCGCAATTTTTATACCATTTCAACGCTGGGTGGATAATAATTATTTCGTTTTATTAACCTTTATAGAGATAAAAAGAATTAGCCTGAGATAAACTGGTAAGCGTTAAGTCGTTAATGCAAACATGCGGCGGAAGGGTTGCGCAATAATAAATTACATCGGCTACATCTTTGGCAATCAGCGGTTTGTAGCCTTCATATATTTTAGCAGCTTGTTGCTCATTTCCTTTGAATCTTACTTTTGAAAATTCTGTTTCGGCTGCACCGGGGTTAATAGATGTGACCTTTATTTTATGCTGAAGTAAGTCGATGCGCATGGCTTGCGAAATGGCATCCACGGCAAATTTGGAAGCACAATAAACATTTCCTTTTTCATACACTTCTTTTCCTGCTGTGGATCCGAGATTAATGATGTGACCTTTTTTTTGTTTTATCAGATAAGGAAGAACGGCTTTTGAAACATATAATAATCCATGCACGTTGGTATTAATCATCGTTTCCCAATCGCTCAGGTCCGCTTCATCAAAACGATCTCTTCCCAAAGCAAGTCCTGCATTGTTTATCAGGATGTCAATTTTTTTCCATTCTTCCGGAATATTTTCAATGGCATTAAAAACAGCTTGCTTATCCTGCACATCAAATTCCAACGCCAAAATTTTTGTTTTATATCTTGATGAAAGTTCATTCTTTATTTCATCCAATCTTTCTTTTCTTCTGCCCGTGATTATTACATCATAGCCATTCGCCGCAAATTTTTCTGCAGAAGCTTTTCCAAAACCAGAAGTTGCGCCAGTGATCAAAACAATATTGTTCATAATAAATATTTAAAGAAGGTTGCAAGCTATTATAAACAGGAGAGAGAAAAAAATTGTTGTAGTGAATGGTGGTGAATTGTCAATGGTGAATAGTGAATAACATTTCGGCATTTATCATTGTTATTGACTATTCACCATTGAGCATTCACCATTCACCATTCACCATTCACTAGTCACCCCACCATAAGTAAGCCCCGCGAAGAATCGCAGGGCTTTATTTAATTGCTTAAACCAAAGAAATTTATGATTGAGCAGTGTTCTGCATTATATTTTTATTTGAAAAGATTTTGTTCAACCAATTTCGATAAGGAGCTGCGCCGATAGCAAGCCATAACGCCAATATGCAACCGTAACTTCCGCCACGCTCTATCCATTCAAACAGTTCGTAATGCGGATAAAAAAATTCGGTGATTATTTTCCAGAAGAGCAGCACAAAAACCATCAACCTTAAAGGTTTTATAAAGATTGCAAAAGCTGCAATGATTTCGAGTACCCCAATTGTGGTAGCTGTATGTTGTGGGTTGGAAAAACCAAGTGATGTGTATTGTGATATCAATCCTTTTTTCTCAAGGAGGTTCAGCCATCCATGACCAGCAAGCAACAGAAAAATGATAACCTGCAACGAAAAAATTACACGCGTTAATGTTTTTTCATCAACATGATTTATCGGATTGATTTTCGCAAAAATATTTTTATTAAAACCACCTGTGAGTAACAACAAAACAAAAGGCGCTCCAAAATTTCCCGCACGCTCAATCAATTCTGCAAAAGGCTCGCCTGATAATGGGCGCATGGTTGCAGTGGCAAGTCCCCATACAACAAGCCATAATGCAATTGCCCTGATTGGATAAACGAGCATAATAATACCAGATAAAATATCTATTGAGCCGACAATAGGCATTAGTTTATAGGCAAGATCATGACCAATGCCAACAACGGCAAAATAATTGCACCATATTGGCTTTGTGATGATGCCAAATGCCCCATGACCAATAAAGCACATTGCC
>CAIYPC010000472.1 GCA_903927975.1 uncultured Bacteroidota bacterium
ATTTGAAAATGATTTTACTTTCTATGTCAATTCGAAAACTTTTGAAATTAAAATTTATGATTTTAATTCAGACTCAGTAATAAGCTTAAGCAATTTTAGAAAAATAAATAAATAAGTTTCACACGATGAACGTTCAAATCTTTATACCATGTTTTGTTGATCAGCTTTATCCGCAGACTGCTTTCAATATGGTGAAGGTTTTAGAGAAAGCAGGATGCAAGGTTAATTATAATACGAACCAAACTTGTTGCGGTCAGCCCGCATTCAATGCCGGTTTTTGGGATGATGCAAAAGATGTTTGCTCAAAATTTATTAAAGATTTTTCTGGGGCTGATTATATCGTTGCACCAAGTGCATCATGCGTTGGTTTTGTAAGAAATTATTATTCTAAATTATTCGATAATTCTTCGCAACATTATCCGGTAAAAGATTTGCAGAAACGAATTTTTGAATTTTCTGAATTTATGGTGAATGTGCTGCAGGTAGAAAATGTTGGAGCAACACTAAATGGAAAAGCCACTTATCATGATTCATGCGCAGGATTGCGTGAATGCAAAATAAAGCAAGAGCCGCGCAAATTATTGAGCAACGTGAAAGGTCTTGAAATTATTGAAATGAACGATGTAGAAACCTGCTGCGGTTTTGGTGGAACTTTCGCTGTAAAGTTTGAGGCAATTTCTATAGCAATGGCAGAACAAAAAGTCACGAATGCCGTAGCAACAGGCGCGGAATATATTATCTCCACTGATCTCTCTTGCCTCATGCATATTGATGGATACATTCGCCACAAAGGCATTAATCTGAAAGCAATGCATATTGCGGATGTGCTGGCAAATAATTAATTCCTAATGCAACGGTTTTGAATTTTTGCGGGTCATCTTGAAAATATTTCTAATGAAGCATATTATTTCCGCATTGTGTATTTGCATTTTTATTTTTTTCGGAAGTTGCAAAAAAGAAACTCAGAACAATTCAAGTTCTATTGTTGGAACATGGGAATTAAGACAAGCATCCGGACAAATAACAATTAATTATCCATCTGGCAATGGAAATATCTTAAAGTTTACAGCTACAAATTATGAGTCTGACACAAATGGAGTTCTCCAAAAAAGCGGGCAATATTTGATAGTGGCCGATCCAACAGTTGAGCAGAATGTGTGCCTTGTATATCCTCCAGGCCAATTTACAAATAGAATAATTTACGACAACGATACTATCTCACACAAACAGTTCATACAAATCTCTAACAATAAGCTATCTATCGTTTCCGGCTGCTATAGTTATGATGGCGGAAGCACAAGGGAATATGAAAAAATTGAAAGTAATCCTCAATAGAAAACTTTTCCTTTATTGAATATCCCATCAAACCTTTTAAATAAAAAGGTCACCCGCAATGCATCGCGCAAGCAGGTGACCACCCTTTAAAAACAACCTGTCGCTAGTTTAATAAGCTTAAATTATTTTCGGTAGTAATTTTTGGGCACTTTCTTTTCAATACGCACATTATTCAAAAAGGATTGCTCATGAAATGATTTTAATAAAAAAGCCTGTCAGACTTTATTGATGAAGATTTTTCAACAATAAAATCTGATAGGCTTTTTCAGTTCAGAGTTATGAGTTTTGAGTCGGAAATCTCGAAATCCGATCTCTAACTCTTAACTCCAAACTCGCAACTCAAAACTACTTCGGCATCAATACTGTATTCACTACATGTATCACACCATTGCTCTGATATACATCTTTAATAGTTACCCAAGACATGCCACCTTTTTCATCTTTGATAACAATCTTGTTTCCGTCCATCATAACCCATAATTTGCCACCAGCAACTGTTGTTAATTCTGCAGTGCCGTTGCCTTCTTTAATTTTTGAAGCTAATGCTTTTGAATCTAATTTTCCGGCAACAACATGATAAGTCAATATGCTTGTTAGCATTTGTTTGTTCTCAGGTTTCACCAAACTTTCAACAGTTCCTTTTGGCAATTTGTCGAATGCTTCATTTGTTGGAGCGAACACCGTGAAAGGACCTGCACTTTCTAAAGTTTCAACAAGACCAGCAGCTTTAACAGCAGCAACCAATGTTGTATGATCTTTAGAGTTCACTGCATTTTCAACAATGTTCTTTGAAGGATACATGGCAGCACCACCAACTTGAACTGTTTTTTCCATTTGCGCATAAGAAGAATTCATAAAAAATGCCGCAGCTAGCATCAATGCTAATGATTTAATTGATTTCATAAAAGCTATTTGTTTATTTGTATTTAAAAATGTTTCCAAAAAAATTCGAAAGATGTTACATGTAACGCGATATATTACTTACGGGAACTGATGATGAATGGATTTTGGAGAAAGAAAAAAATTAGAACAGTCGGGAAGTCAGAAAAGTCAGAAAGACGGAAAGAAAGCGGAGTGTTTAATGAATGGACAAAGTTTATCGCAAAAAAATAAACATCAATAAAATGCAACTCGCCATTAATTACAACTGAAAACTACAAACTGGAAACTGGAAACTAAATATATTTGTCAAAACAATTTATATGTCACACTGGCTCGTAAAGTCTGAACCTTCTACTTATAGTTTTGAACAATTCTTAAAAGACAAACAAACAACTTGGGATGGCGTTCGCAATTATGCGGCACGCATTAATTTGAAAGCGATGAAAAAAGGTGATGAAGTTTTTTTCTATCACAGCAATGAAGGCGTGGAGATTGTTGGCATCGCAAAAGTGTCGAAAGAATTTTTTCAGGATCCAACAACTGATGATGATGCGTGGGTTGCTGTAGAATTGAAGCCAGTGAGGAAATTAAAAAATACTGTTTCGCTCGATGCTGTTAAAAAAGATAAACGTCTTGCAGAAATGGCATTGGTAAGATTAGGAAGATTATCAGTGCAACCAGTCACTGATAAAGAATGGGAAATTGTTTTGGAAATGGCTGGAGAGAAATAGAAGATATGCATGAACGTTAAAAATCCGCATGCAAATTTAATTGCAGGCGGATTTATTTTTTTAGGTGATTATTTGTTTATAGGAAAATAAAACTGCTCATCATTTCTTCTCCAACACCAATATCACTTTATTAAAATCAGAAGACGCATTAATGATTTTTTTGAATTCTTCAAACTGTGATAGCGGATAAGATGTTCTGCGGTATTCTTCCATAATATGCACCGAAAGAACATTGCCATTTATTTTATATCCTGATACAAACCCCATGGTAAGCTCGCCATTGTCTTTGAATGTTTGATCAATTTTCAAATCATCAGCATTTTTTATTGCGTATCCATCAGGGATTACAAAATCAATTGTGCGCTCTTCATAATGAGGATACTCAAGACTTATCGGCTGTTGCCTTGGTTTTTCTTGATACATTTCAACTTGCGGACCAATGGCAAGACCAATTTTCAAAAGGAATTTATTTCCCGCTTTCTCAACAAACTCTGTAGATTTTATTTTTGAATGAAAGATGAATGGCAAATCAGAATTGTTATTTTTAAATTCTTGATTTTTTGTTTCAGAGAAAATAATATGCTCAGAACCTGATACCATTTTTGCCAAATCTTTGGTGACAGCTTGCTTTTGTTCAGGACTTGAAAAATTAAAAATATCGCGATACACAGCAGCAGTATAGCCACCGAAAATTTGTTTGGCATCCACAGTAAGAGAATCAAGATTATTATCAAACTCAATCTTCGATTCAATGTTGGTATATGATTTATGATAATCTTCCAGCTCAACCGTTCTCACTTCTGCGATGGCTGTTGAAAAACTGCCGATGGAGGTTTTCTTGCAAAAAAGACCATTCGTAGCTCCCCACGATGGCATAATTAATGGATACCTGAAATCTGGCCGAGTTGGTGCAATAAATTTATTTTCTGCCGGAAAATATAATAAAGGGTTATCGCAGTTCTTCCAGTTCTCAAAATTTTTGTCAATAATAAATTTGTCGCGATTGCCCGTTAAAACAAATTGATAATTGATGCCAAGAATTTGCATGATGGAGCCATATAAATTCAATGTGCCGATGGCGCCTGCTATTTTATTCTGCAAAATCTTGTCGAGCTTATTACCTTCTTCGCTATTCAATTCTTCACTATAAGCAATGTTCTTTTTCAGATAATTTTCAACCGCTTTTATTTTTGCCGTATCGTTTGAAAGATTGTCCCAACCATTCTTTTTCACGATGTCAGAAATTTTTTTAATATCCTTTTCTGAGAAGGAAGTGTACATTCCATTTATGCGCTTCGCCAATTCATTCCATGTAAATAACCGCTCTCCTTTGTGAACCCCATTGTTATACGAAAGCTTGAATTCAAACCTTTTCAGATTTGCATCATACGCCGCATATTTTTCATCTTCAGCACCAACAATCTCTTTGACATTGGAATAAAATATTCTTTTGTTGTTGATTAAAGTATCAAAAGTCCCTGGTGAAAAATTATATGGCTTTATTTCAAACTGAAGTCTTTCAGGCGCAATTATTTCAAACGAACTTTCAAGCACAGGAAATCTTCCCTGAACTATTTCCCTGCCAAAAAAACTGGTTCCCGTTTTATAGGTATATAAATATTCAATATCACAACCTTTCTCCAATCCCTCCATCGCAAAAATTTTGTACACATTTTCATTCTCTTTAAGATCCTTGATATTATTTTGATTGAGCTCAATTATTTTTCCATTTGGAAGAATCGTTCTGGCTCTTACATCAACAATATCAGAATTCTCGTTAATGCCGAGATATATTTTATTGAACATTTCTATACCTCTGTCGTCATTCACATGAATAATTCTATGGAAAGTAAAATATTCATCCACTTCTTTTCTTGCGTTGTCGATATACTCATATCGTCTTTTATCAAAAACTATCACGGCAGATTCTTTGCTGTACGCTGCGTTCACAGAATGGACCACAGGTTTTTCAACCCATTGAACCATTTCAATTTTTGCTTGAGCACAAACACATTGAAATGATATGAAGCCTACTAAAAGGCTAAGGACTTGTTTTTTCATGATGCTAATTTTTTGAAAGGCTTAATGTTTCTTTATATAGCGGGAAAAGATTTTCCAGCACTTTATTCCAAAGCTCAAATTTATCTTTTGTGAGCAGCATACTATCGTTGTCAAACTCCTGAGTAAGTATGACCAAATTTCCTTTTTGTTCATATTTCATATCAAAGCCCCAAACATCATTGTGATAAGATTTTCCCTGCGGCAAATAACTTACTTTAAAACCATCTGGAACTTTCAATAAGATTACATACTTCTTGGCAAATTTGAAATTGTATTCAATGGGCATTTTTCTTCTTGGATAATCAATTTCCTGTTGCACAAAAAATTTAAAGAGGTTCAGGTTCAAATAATATTCATTGCCTATTTTTTTTGCATAGTCGGGCAAAGTGAAATTTGCAAACAGCGTAATATTATCGTTCGTTTCTTTTTTGTCAACTTGAAAAGTATCTAACTGAAATTTATTAGAACCTCTTTGAAACTCATCCTTCATATCTTCCTTTAGGCTTTTGCCATTGGCATACATGAGCATACCATAAGTTTGCATAGAGAAATAACCACTCAGATCTTTTTTGATTCTTCCTTTCATTCCATTGTCAGCAATCTCGAGCCACGTAGAGTCTGCGAGCACGTTTTTATTTTTATCAATCACTGGCACAGTCACAATCTTATATTCTTTTTCATTGATGGCAATCATTGCTTCCTTATCCTGAATGGCGCGAGAAGGAAAACCAAAAACACAAGTCGGATCTGTTCCATCCAAAAAAATAAATTTATCGTTGAGCTTAATCGCACAAATCATGTGGTTGCTCACAAGCGGCAATGGCAGCTCGCTAAATTTATAAGGAAGATCACGTGTGCCAATCCATGTGAAATAAGCTGGCACACCAGCAGCATTCAACATCATCGTCAAGATGCTACTCATGTCCTTACAATCGCCGAAACGTCTGTCGCAAACCACATTTGCATCTCTCGGAACAAACCCTTCCATGCCTTGTTCGAAGGCAACATATTTGATTTGGTGCTGGACCCACAAATAAATAGCTCTTGCTTTTTGTTCAAGCGATGATTGATTAGCCGTTAAAGAATCAACGACATGCTTCAATGCAGGGCTTACTGACTGATTAATTGTTTTTATGAAACTGTAGTTTAGTTTATAAAGATCATCAGCATTCGATAAATAAGGAATGGTTGCGCCACTTTCGTCTTTATAATTTTCAATATAAAAAATCACATGCGGCGAATACCATCCAAAGCCTGGTGCATCACTATATCTTTTTTCAGCAGGACAATTTTTATATTGAAAAGTATAAACATTGCCGCGATGCTTGTTGTCAATATTTACAATTATCTGACTTGTATCCAACCCAAAAAGCACGTACTTTAATTTTACATCTTTTGAAACATTAATTTTTAGTTCGCTGTTCACCATTGGCAAATAGGTCGAAAAATAGAATGGCGATAAAAGATGGGGATCTTTATTAATCCAAGATACATTGAGATTGCCAACGGCACCGGGCTCAACAGCAGGAAAATTAAATGAGGTCTCTTTCACATCATCATAAAAAACGAAACTCTCTTTGTTGCTGTTTGTGCTGAATTCGCTCACTTTAATTTTTTTGTCATTGGGCGTTCGAGTGTATGCTTCATACGCCACCAATTTCTGAAAGTCGCTATGAAAAAAACCATAGCCACCCATATACGCAGCGGCTGTGCCTGATAAATATTCTATCTGTTGCACCTCATTGCTTTCAACATAAGGCTTTCCATCCTTCACGGAAATATTGTACTCCAGTGTTTTGTTGAGCATCACTGCTTTCTCATCAGGAAATTGTTTGCGTATGTCCTCAATGCTTTGCGCTTTTGTAATATTGAGATTACAAAAAAATATTGCTATCAAAAAAAATGCTTGTTTACTATTTTTCATTTTTTGCCGATATTAATTTGCCATAATAGTAAAGCATAGTTTTAATAAGCTTTCCTTTATCATCGTAATATTTAGTTAATCCATTATAGAGTCCATTCACAAAATTCATTTCTTTTTTTAGCATCCCGTTTTTGTGAAATTCTTTTATAGTTCCCTGAAGGTTATCGTGCAGGTAATTATAATCCATTCTTAATTTTCCATCTTCATAATATTCTTTCCACGCACCTTCGTTCACTCCATAAGAAGCCGAATCTGTAGAAAGAATCTGACCATTCATATAATATAAAACATCAACGCCATTCACTTTGCCATTTATATAATTGCACTGCCTTGATAATTTGTCATTGGGAAAATAAGATTTGAGTGAGCCTTTATCAGCAGGCACAGCAATTGTGGGCAAAAATTTTCCATCAGCACCGAGATAAGAATAAGAAACAACTTTATCGTCCTCATTAGAAACCTGATAAGCAATAATTCCCTGTGCATTATATTTTGTTCCCATGCCATCGCGCAAATCATCTTTATAAGTTGATTCCATATCTGTTTTTCCATCAGGGAAAAAATATTTCCGGATGCCATTTACCTGATCATCTACGTATATGGTAGTGGCTGATAATCTTCCTTCTTCATCATAATTTTTCCAGATGCCGTATTTCTTTCCATATTTAAAACCGCCTTCAACGCTTTTAATCCCTCCATAGTAAAAAGCAGTGTACACGCTATCCTTCAACCCTTTTTTATAATATTGAACAGATTCTATTGAGCCATCAAAATGATAAGTAGTGTATGCCCCATCAAAATCACCGTGAACATAATTCGCCTCAATCATTTTCTGTTTGTTTTGATGATAGAGCACAAACTTTCCGTTGCCCTGTGGAAATGAATCTTGCGCAAGAATGTTGCCCGAGGTATCGTATTGCGTCATTTCTTCAAGCCATCCCCTGAGATATTTTTGTTGTAACGATTTTTTTCCATTCGGGGAATATTCTTCTCTGTAACCGTTCATTTCCCCATCGAGATAATAGACTTTTGTTGTTTGCTTTCCCAACTCATCATAATAATACCACTGTCCCTGAGCAGTGCCATTTACGAACCAACCTTCTGATTCCGTTTGCCCATTGAAATAATAACTTTTATAATAACCATCTTCTTTTCCATCAGTCATGTTCACTTCAGATTTTTTATTGCCATTCATGTGATAGGCAATAGCAAGACCATTAGCCTCACCATTTTTAAATTGGTTTATCTGATTGAATGTTCCCGAAGGATAAAACAAAGTATCAGCTCCATCTATATTTCCATTTTTATCTAAATGCTGAAACATTTTTTTGAAACCATCGGGAGTATATGTTACCAAATCAAGCGAATTATTTATGCTTTCTGATGTGCTTATCTCACGCCCTGATTTATCAAAATATTTTGCCGACTTTATCGAGCCGTTATCATAAACATATTTTGAACTCAGCTTGCCATCCGTATCATAATACAATGCCTCTCCATTAATTTTTCCTTTTTTAGAAGAATAACTGCTTGCCTGTTTTCCATTGTCATAATATTCTTCATAAGCGCCTTCCTGATAGTCGTTCGCGTAATTGCGCTTTTCCCTAAGCTTCCCATTTTCATGATTATATTTCCATTCACCTTCTGCTTTCTCTTTTTTGAATTGCCCTTCCACATTTAAAGTGCCGTCTTCATAATAAGATTTATACGGACCGTCTTGTTTTCCGTTTTCATATTGCTGAATTTCTTTCAACTGCCCACTCTTATAATAATTTTTAGAAACACCTGTTTGAATGTCGTTGGAATAATTATTTACAGAAAGGATGGATCCATTGGAATAATATTTTTTTTCTTCCCCATCTATCTTGCCCATTTTATAAGGAACGATAGATTTTAATGCGCCTGTATAATAATAAGAAACCATGGGACCATCGAGCTCACCATTAATATATGTGTTGCGAAACGACAATACGCCATTCTCAAAATAATCTTCTTGTTGTCCTTCAAGCTTTCCATTTTTGTAATGTTCTGTCGCATCTTTTTTTCCCGAATAAAAATAGAAAGCCCATTCACCTTCGCGCTTTCCCTCATCATTATAATGTCCAATGCTTTTAATATTGCCTGCGGGAAAAAAGAATTGCCAGTCGCCAATAAGAGATTTGCCATTAGCTGACAAAGCACCTTTGCCCACTAGACTGCCAGATTCAAAAAGATATTTTTGAGCAGTCGCATCTCTTTTTTTATAAAACAATTCGCGAGTTGCGTGCAGCATATTGAAATATACAACCGCATCATCAACAAAAGCCTGCAGTTCTTTTTTCTTCTTTTTATTATAATCCTGAATCGGCTGGATTTTTACATTGGAAAATATATGATTGATGAACAATTCAAACTTGCCATCATTGTAAACCTGTTTGAAAAAAGGGAGATAATATTGTATCCAGAAATCATTGTCAGTGTCTTTATATTCTAGCTTCTCGAACATAGCCTGGATCTGTCGAGATATCGGATCATCCAAAGCAATGATTGGTTTGTAAGCTTTATCAAGCGCAGTTTTTGAAAGCAATATTTCTTCAGTAGCCTGATAGTTTTCATCCGGAGCTTTAGTTCTCTTATTTTTATACTCCAGTACCTCATCTGTGGTATTTGAAATGGTGCTTAACAATGCAACCGACTTCGATTCATATTTTCCCTCAGGGTTCATTAACAGATAACCCAAAAAACTAAGAAAAGCAGGAACGATTTTTCCTTGTCGCAATGCAGCTAACCCTAACTGATAATGGGCGCTGTACATATATGGGTTTATCATCAGCGTCTTCTTGAACCATTGCTCAGCTTCTTCAGCACGATTGCTTGTGAGATAAGTAACCCCTTTATTAAAATATAACAATGAAAACGCTGGATACTTGGCGATGGCAACATCAAAAATTTTTAACGCCTCTTCATTTTTGCCCATGTCATTGAGTGTGTTTCCATAGGTATTGTATAACTCGGGCTCATTGTCTCTTTGCGTTTTAAGGGAAAGTGCTTCCAGACAATATTTTATTGAACGATCATATTGACTGTCCGCCTGACAACTAAGTGATTTTGCCAATAGCGCTTTTACATAGTTTGTATCGCTGGGGCCAATTTTGTCGTAAAGCAAAAGGGCTTTTTTATACTCGCCAGAATCATAGAGAACACTGCCCTTGTCAAGCAATTCGCCTGAATTGATCAGCTCAATATTTTGCGCAAATAAAACAGAATGGGAGAAAAATAAAATGAAACAAAGGCTAATGGTAAGCTTCATATAAATAGGTTCAATTAGAAGTTGGTGAAAATAATATTTTTTTTGGAATAGAAAAGGATTGACCCGGCAATTTATTATTGTATAGAACGCAGATTCTTGCGAATAATTTTGTTGGGGGTTGATGGAGGTGAATGGTCAATGGTGAATGGTGAATGGTGAATTTGGGTATCCGATTCTAATAAGATGTTTAAATATGATTCTACAAATTTCCTATAAGCAAAAAGTTTAGAGAGCCACCAACTAATCGGATCGTCATTGCGAGGCTCCGCGAAGCAATCTGATCTGTGAACAGAAAAATGCTTCTACTTCCAAGATCAGATTGCTTCGTGCCTCGCAATGACATGCAGCCCTCAAACCAAATTTGATTATCCGATTCTAAGGGGCGACCGTCTAGGTAAATAAAAATGGCTGGATAATCCAGCCATTTCAATTTTCTCAGAAATCATACATCACACATCTAACATCATACATTTTTTTTACCCCAGCTCCTATGTTTCGCACCATCCCCGTCCGTACCGGCACGAGCGGACATCTTCACAATTTTTGGCGTGAACCTTCCCACAACATCTATCAATGCTTTCTGACTTTGCATCACCACTTCAATGTCTTTGTAAGCGAATGGTGATTCGTCCAATCCACCACCTAATAATTTAACCCCGAATTTTTTTAATTCGCTTTTAAAATCTTTATCAGTTACAGATTGAATGGCTTTGCTCCTGCTCATTTTTCTTCCCGCACCATGCGACGCAGAATTCACGGAAGCCGCTTCTCCCCTGCCTTTCACGATGAATCCGTCAGCAGTCATGGAGCCTGGAATAATGCCAAGCACATCTTTGCCCGCAGGCGTTGCGCCTTTGCGATGAACGATCACTTCTTTATTATCGCATGTTTCTTTCCATGCAAAATTGTGATGGTTCTCAACCATCTTCATTGGTTTTCTTCCCAGTTGCTTTGCAATTTTTTCATGAATGATGTGATGGCATGCAGAAGCATAATCGCCCGCAAGGTTCATTGCCAACCAATATTCCATTCCTTCTTCTTCATCCAACGTCAGCCATGCTAAATTTTTCGCATCGCCTGGCAAACGCCTTTTGCTGATTGCAATTTTTGTGTAATGATTGGCGATGTTCGCTCCCAATCCACGCGAACCGGAATGAGATAACAACCCAATATAAACACCGGCATCAATACCAAGCACTTCATCTTTCTCCGAAATTTCTACCGCGCCAAATTCCACAAAATGATTTCCGGAACCAGACGAGCCCAATTGCTTCCACGCACGACCATGCAAATTTTTAAGCAATGGCAATTCATAAAACAATTTATTATCCATCACTTCATGATCAGCCGCTTGATCAAATTGTGCGCCGCTGCCAAATAATGTTGCTTCATTTATTTCTCTTGCGAAATAATTTTCCTTTTGCAACAACTCATTTGGGTTGATATCAAAAATGCTCAAACACATTCTGCAACCAATATCAACGCCAACGCCATAAGGGATTACAGCATTTTCTGTCGCCAGCACTCCGCCTATCGGTAATCCATAACCGCTATGTGCATCGGGCATTAATGCGCCCGCAACTGCAATCGGCAATTTTGCGGCGGTGTACATTTGGTGCATCGCTCCTTCTTCAATATGTTCTTGTCCGAAGATGTTGAACTGAATGCCAGTATTGTTTAGAGAGACCTCCACTTCTTGACCTTCCTTCGTCAAACTCAGGTCTGGTGGCAGCAACTCTTCTGCTATCAACGCCAGCACTGCATCATTTTTATATTCTAACGGTGATGCTAACACGCTTTTTAAAATCTCCATCGCTTCATCCTTTGTGTGATGCTTATAATTTTTTTGCATCACGTTCATTGCAATGCTAATCACCGGTCCTTCCGGATAGCCAATTGCACGTAATTCTTTTCCTGTTAATTTTAATTTCATACCCCAAACCCCTAAAGGGGCTTATTTTAATTTTGTCTTTTAAATTCTAGTTTCATAATTGGAGCAAACATTTTTTCAATTCGCTCTTTCATGTATTTTAATTTTTCAGGCTTATTGTTAATAATAAGTTGATTAAAATTTTTTTGAAAAAACTTTAGCAACCACAACCACTCATTTGCCATCTTACTTTTAAGATAAATAAAGATTAAAGCATTGTAGTTCTCCATAATCATATTATACATACCCATTGATTTTTCAAACAATTCCTGAGCAGAAAATTCCTTTCCAGTTTTCTTCTTATCCCAAAGAGCAATTTTATTTTTCTCCGGAATATATTTCCATTGACCATGACACGCAGCATTCCTAATCCATCCAGCGTCAGCATCAATTAATTCAGAATATCCAAGTTTATTCAAACGCCTTGGGAGTTGGTCAACCAAAACTCCTAGACTTTGATATGATTTAATTTGTTTTTTCCCCTCAAGTAATTCTGTAAACTCGCAAATCGCTTTAACATAATTCTCATATAACATTTCTACAACTTCTCGATAGATTCTAATTGCAGTTTTCGCAGCTTTCTCTCCTTTTTGATTTTTAAACTCTTTTATTAAATCATATGGTTCAAATGCTTTTACCAAATCTTCAAATGGACTATTCCTAAAAAGAATTACTATAGAAATATTAGGATAAAGTTTCTCAGTTTCATTTACAATCCTGTGAAGCTCTTTAAATCTGATATCGTTTTTTTCTCTCTCTCTTATTTCGCTCTTAAGTTGCTTATTAATTTCCTTTGAAAATGAAGAAAGGTCTATTCCTAAAAACATTTTAGATAATGACTTGAGTATTTCGTTACCATCCGTAGTTTGAAATTGCTTTTCAATAATTTCTCGCATCTTTTGCTCATGAGTTCTAAATTCAGCAACATCTATTTTCTCTGCTATCTCAATTATTGGCAACATCATATTTTCAAAATAAGGCAGATATTTATCAATAACTTTTATACTCTTCTTTTTTCTTAATCTCTGATTCATAATAATTATTTTATCACTTTCGAATTAATATGCTTAATAAATGAATTTACCAATCATTGCTCAATAGCCCTCCCGCCATACAAGTGTACTACGCAACGATCCTCAATAGCATCACTCCCGCTAAGTTCATAATAAAAAACATCCAGCACCGGAATGATACCGGATGTTATTGTTAACCGCTTTTATTTTCTGGTATGAAAATTTGTTTCAACTGCTCGACTAGCGCACCGTTTCCACTAACGCTGATGCTGCTGATTTTGTCTGCGATTTTTTCTACATATTCCATCTCTTTCAATTTCCATAGCATCACATTATCTTCCATCAACTTGGCAGTATTCAACAAGCTGCAAGTGCTAGCAGTTTCTTCACGGCGCATGATGGTGTTTGCTTGCGCTTTTTTTTCTGCCACCAACACCTGGTTCATGATGTCTTTTACATCGCCTGGCAAAATGATATCGCGGATACCGAAACCATTTACTTCAACACCCAATGCTGCTGCATTTTGTTTAGCGCTTTGCAAAATGAATGGAGCGATGGTTTCTTTTTTCTCCAGCAATTCATCGAAACTGAAACCAGCAATATATTCGCGCAGCGCCAATTGAAAAGCAACATACAATTGTTTGTCGTGCTCTTTGTTTTGCAAGAGCGCTTTTTCAATATCTGCTACTTTATACTGAGCCCAAGCATTGATACGCAATGCAGCTTTGTCTTTGGTCAATATTTCCTGCCCGTTGATCTCCAATTGCTGTTGACGGATATCTATTTTACCAACATGAATGCTGATGCTGTTTTTCCACCAATAATAAACACCACTCTGCAATACTTGCGCAAATTTTCCATCAACAAACAACAGTGCTTTTTCATAATTCTCAACAGCGTAGCTGCGAACATAAGGCGCTACCAATTTGGTTTGCAAAGTAGCACGACCGATATTTTCAGTGATGTCAATCTTGCTGATGTCTGCGCGAATAAAATCGTATTGAATAACACTTTTCCAAAAAGTGTAACGACCTGCAGTGAGCACTTGTTCAAGCAAACCGTTTTTGTATTGCAGCACAATCTCATTGTCTTTTACATCCACAACATGCAGAATATTTGCCAATGCTTCATCCTGCAACAGCATATTCAATTCAATGGGAGCTTTGAATGGTATGGTGATATTATAGATTATAACGCTTTCATTCAACCACAACCAATAGCTTCCGGCAGTGAGCATGCGTTTGTACACTCCGTTTTTAAATACCAGCGCAACCTGATATGCATTTACTTTTACGTTTTTCATTTTGTTTTCTTTTGCCACAGATTACACTGATAAACACAGATGTAATTTGTGATTTTCTAAAATTGTTTTAATAAAGCCAATGCCGCTCACCATTCAATAATCACGGAAGCACATTTCAATAATGTTTGTTGAAACAGTTCACTGATTATTTTTTATTGAAGCATCATCAAATAAAAAAATCATAGTGAAGTGATGCAAGTCGCATTATGTTTACATCTGCCTGCAAGCGCTTATTCAATTGTTGATTATCCCACGCCTTGAAAGGCGTTGCGGTCAACTGATGAACAACACTGACTTCAATTCTTGTCAGCATTTTTTAAGAAGTGCTGTGCTTCTTTTGCACCTCATGTTGTAAGCATGATGCTCTACCATCTAAGCTATCCCGCTTTCGCGAGAGCAGGAGTCGAACCTGCGCTTCCATTGCTGTGCTCTAGCCACTGAGCTATCGGACCAATTAGATCCGAAGAGGAATCGAACCTCTGACACCAGCGTGTTGGTGGGAGATACATACTGTTACAATAGCATATAGATAGTTATTACTTCTGCACTATGGCGCTTTTTTGAAACGCACATCTGGTTTGATGTCAATATGCAAATTCCCATCTTGCCGTTAAGCAAGCTTTTTATTGTCTGAACCTTGATTTTAACCTTATTCTTCTGATTAGACTGATTGAAGAAACACAATCAGGTGAATCGGTTAAATCAGGCTAAAATCGTGGTTCAGACTATTGAACTACTTTATTCGCACAGCTTGAACTTGCAAATGCATGTGGCTTTGCTTTGAAAGCAAACCCCATCCCCATTATATAGCCCATTGCGTCTTTCAATGCATCATTGCTTTTGAAATTCGGGTTGGTGTTGATATCAGCATGCACTTCCATATCCACACTGTATCGTGAAAAAATATTGCACAATGAATATGCTACGTCAATGCTTTTTGCAACTTCAATCAGCATCCTTTCTTTCACGCTCATTTTTTGTTTGGTCGTTTCATTGTGTATATACATAAAACCACCTTTCCCTTTGCGGATGAAAACAATCACGGTTGCGAACTCAGTTATCTTTCCTTTCACCTGACTATCCGTTCCGATGCATGCTTTCAATTCATGACCTGCATTTTTTTCTTTCGTCATCATATTCATCACTTCATCTTCAAGAGTGCGCATTATTTTTTCTCCACTTAATTTCCTCCATTGCCGTTGCATTTTTTTGTTTTTAATTTTCAAGAACATGTTGTTTAAATCCTATCACTTCCACTCTTGCAGGTTGATGATCTTTTTCATTCGGATTAGCAATCTCTGCAAGTGTCATTGGCTTGTTGATTGTTTGATCAAGTTTCAAATGATTGCTCAATGCTCTTGCTTTGTTCACATGCAATTTTCCAAATTCATATTTCGCAATCAAGCGACCTTTTCTCAACAATGCGCTGTCAACAAAACTTAGTTCACTATTGAATGTGCAAACTATTTGAACATTCAAACAATCGCTCAGCAAACCATCACTGATGTTCAGCAAATTGCTCACGCTGCTTTGGCTGCTGTATTTTCTATCCATGATAATGTTCTCCGCATCTTCAATCACCAACACTGTGTTCGGATTATCAATCAGCAAATCCATAAACTCTGGGTTCATCAAATTGCCCGCAACACTTGGCGAAACAAACATTACCTTCTTTTTCAAACCAGCAATCAAATGGCGCAGATAAGTTGTCTTACCCGTTCCTGGCAATCCATGCAACAACACAATGCCTTTATCATTTTCCTTTGCCAATCTCTCTTTAATGATTGCGTCAATAGATTTAAAATCTTCGTTATAAAACAAATCGATGTCAATCTCCACAGGTTTTATCTTCAGTGTTTTTAAGTCAAGTGATCCATTGGTTATTGAAATAATATTTATTTCGTTGTCTTCTTCTTTTTCTGGCGCTTTATACATTTTGAATTCATTCAGCATTTCATTTGCCAAGTCATAATTTTTTGTGCTGAAATAAATTTCTGACCAATCTTCACCAAGTCTTACCATCATTTTATTCTGCAGCTTGAAAAGTGTTTTACTAAATTCAATCCTTTCCATCTGCCAGTTGTAATAATTGCGCTGATAGGTATTTTGCACCTTGCCATACTTGTTGCTTTTGATCAATGCGAATATTTTGTTCACATCAACAAGACTTATAAAATGCACGCACGGCACAGTACCGAATTCTTTCAGGTAAAAAACTTTCGGCTCAATGAAGTACTCATCAAAAAGCCCCGTGCCTTTATGCTTTCTAAATTTTTGTTTGATCATTTGAAAAAAATTACTCAGATCCATTTTGAAATGAGGGATAATCTCCATTGCAATCCGGACCAGAATAAATGCGATTAGTAAAATCATTGTTCCCATATAATTCATTTTAAAATTCACTTTTGTCTGAACCGCGATTTTAAACTGATTTAACTTATTCCCCTGATGGCACCCGAACAATCAGATTAATCAGTTAAATCAGTTTAAAATCGTGGTTCATATTTCGCGGAGAGTGTAAGAATCGAACTTACCTGAGTGTTACCTCAACCACAGCTTAGCAAGCTGGCACATTACCGCTCTGTCAACTCTCCGTTTTTAAATCATTTTTTTATCATCAACTTAATAATAAGAATGAAATTTTTTCTTCAATCAATATTCAACTGCGGAGAGAGAGGGAATCGAACCCCCGAACCTTTAACAGTCGACTGTTTTCAAGACAGATTCCTCGACCAACCGGACTCTCTCCATTGTGTGAGTGATAAGATTCGAACTTATTCAATCCAAAGACGGCGGTTTTACGGACCGCTGCGACTCTCCAACTTCGCCGCACTCACGTTTGCTGAAACAGAATGATTCGAACATTCACCTGATGGTTAACAACCAACTGTTCTGCCATTGAACTATATTTCCTTGTAGCCCCGCTGGGGCTCGAACCCAGAACCTCCCGATTAAAAGTCGGGCACATCTACCATTGAGCTACGAGACTTTGTTGTGATGACTGATGGACTCGAACCACCAACTACTATCGTATCAGAATAGCACTCTACCAATTGAGTTAAGCCATCATTTGTCTGAACTGGGATTTATAGGATTGATAAGATTTATGGGATAACTAATTTCATCACTCATAGCAATCATTTAATCAAATAAATCATGGTTCAGACTATCGCGGTGCCTCAAGGAATCGAACCTTAATAATTGGTCTTTCAAACCAGCGCAATAGAACCATCTCTGCCAAAGCACCATTGTCGGCTTAAAAAGACTCGAACTTTTATCACTGCGTTCGTAGCGCAGCATTCTTCCATTGAACTATAAGCCATCACTGTGCGACTTTCAGATTTGAACTGAAAGCAACCACCTTATGTTTACCTCTCAGAAAGAGAGGAAGCTGGTCGTGTTGCCGATTACACCAAGCCGCATTCTCTTTGTCGGTTGACTTCGGGTTTCGAACCCTGTTCTCCACATTCACAGTGTGGCACTTTGCCAATTAAGCTAAAGCCAACGTTTGTTGTTGAGTCTGGATTCGAACCAAAACAATCTGTGTCAAAAACAGATATGCTTAACCGTTACATCACTCAACAATTTCAAGCGGTTCGTATGAGAATCGAACTCATGCCGACAGATAGACAATCTGTGATGCTACCATTACACCAACGAACCTTGTAATCTGTACGGGAATCGAACCCGTATTCCGAGATTGAAAATCTTGGGTCCTTGCCATTAGACGAACAGATCATAGTATAGCAGGCAGGACTCGAACCTGCAGCCTCTCCGATCCAAACGGAGTATCCAACCAATTGGAATGCTGCTATAAATTTTCTCTCACATTTTATTATTCACCATTATCGCATAAAAAAACCCGGTCATTTTGCGACCGGGTTTTTTTACGTACAGGCATATTCGTTATACCTGCACAAAAAAACTTTCCGGTCGCTGATATTGGCTATCACTCACTTTGCCTATCGGCTCAATACTATTTTGCATCTGCACATGCCAATAGCATCTGGGTGATAATGATGCATCATTCAGTTCTGCAAATCGTGTATGTTGTTGTATGTGTTTCTGCATTTTTATTTTTAATAATTAAAGTTCAAATTTCTTATCCTGTAAATCTCATCAATCCTAAAAATCCCAGTTCAGACATAAAAAAGCCCCGCAATCTCTTGCGGGGCTTGGGTTATATCGAATTCGTTTTTCAACTTATCGTGTAGTAACGTGCCCCGCAAAATGGATAGTCTTTTACTTGACTAAACCAATTCGGTGATTCAATATGTAATTCTATTCGGAGCATTTTTTTATTTTTTGAGAATGTAAAGATGAACATAATTTTTTGATGCTGCCAAATTTTTGAAAAGAAATTTTGAAAATATTTTTTCCGCGCATGAACAAAAAAATAAAACGACGATGGCTTTATCGTTGCCTTAACTTTTTTATCGGGTTACTTTTTCACAGAAAAAAGTATCAATAACAAATTGATATGCACGTTATGCAAAATTGATTTTCCTGCATCTTAACAACATTCACCTAAAACATTTCCACATGAAATCTATTAAGCTCATGACGCTTTTTGCGTCAGTGGTAATCATTTGTTTTGCCTGTAATACAGCATCCTCAAAAGCTGATATAAAAGAAATTCAAGTACCTGACAGGATTGCCACTCCCAACAAACAAGAAGAAAGCGTTGGAGTTATGGATACGGCTACTGTTGCAGGTGATTATCACGAAGACAAACCTAAAGACAACAAACAGAAACAAAAAATAAACCCAGCACAAAACAAACCTGTCGAAAAAATTGACTGGGATAAGAAAATAATTAAAACAGCCAATCTTAATATTGAAGTGAAAGATTACAAAGTTTTTACTAATCAGCTTCATGATATCGTAAAACAATTTGGCGGTTATGTTTCTCAGGAGCAGCAAAATGAATCTGCTTACAAAATTGAAAATTCGGTTTCTATAAAAGTTCCTGTTGACCAATTTGATGATGCGATGAACAAACTCACTATGAGTGGTGAAAAAATAGTAGAAAGAAAAATAACTTCTGAAGATGTGACAACAGAAATGGTGGACACCAAATCGCGGATTGAAGCAAAAAAAGAAGTTCGCCTTCGCTATCTGGATTTATTGAAGCAGGCAAAAAACATGCAAGACATTTTACAGGTACAAAATGAAATCGATGGAATACAGGAGCAGCTTGAATCTGCAGCGGGAAGAGTGGCATACTTAAATCATTCATCAGCATTCAGCACAATCAATCTCACATTTTATCAGGTAACGGATGCAATTGGAATCACTGAAAAAGAACCGACTTATCTGCATAAAATAAATGAAGCTTTTTCAGGCGGTCTGAAATGGATAAGCGAGTTGACATTGGGGTTAGTTGCATTGTGGCCATTGATCATTGCTGTTGTTGCAATATGGATTATTATTAAAAAAAGAAAATCAACAAAACCAAAATCAGCAACAGCTTAGGAGGAAGTTGAATGGTTGAAAAGTTGATTGGTCAGTCTCGAATTTACAAATCAACTTTTCAACCATTCAACTTCTCATCAAATCTGCGAATAAGCAACTGGTTCTAAAAATATTTTTGTGATGCGCGAAACAGAATTAGCATATTCAGGATCTGATGAAACTTTTTTCCAATCAGCATCTTTTCCAAACTCAGCCCAATTCTTATCGCGCTCTTCCATGTTGGCGAAAGTGATCATATAAGTGAGACATGGCATATCCTGTCCGGCAATTGCATCACCAAAAAAAACAGGCGTTAATTTAGTGCGATAGAAAATAGTGAACTCTTCTTTGTTAAACATCTTTACTTTCCGCACATGCGCATCTTCATTATAACTTTCATAGGTGCGCAGCTCAAAAATCCGCGGCTCTTTTTTCGGAACTGCAATTTGCGGCAAGCCGTCAAATGCAATCATTAGTTTTGTTTTGTATCGTGCATATGGAAATTTATCGGCTGGTAATTTCATGAATGTTTCCGAGGCAGTTTTATATGTTTCGTCCGTTTTCAGTTTTGCGTTGGAATTTATAAAATCATTCCACGATGGATAGGCAACAAGCAAATAAATTTTCGTTGGTTCTGATTTACTAAGCTCTCTAAACACACCTACATTCTTTATTCCATTTTTGTTCATAGCCGGAATGAACGCATTCTGAAAATAATTATGCAGATCATTTTCGCTCGTACCAAAATGCATTTCATATTCCCTTAATTCAAGCAATGCTTTTTGATCATCGGGGTTTTGACTTTGTTGCGAGAAAGATTTTCCGACCGCTCAAGTGGATGCAGCCAGTAGAGATGACTGCATGAAATTTCTTCTTTTCATATTATTTTTTTTCAGATTCAGCACAAAAGTTACAACAATAAATGTAAAACGGACAGGTAAGTTGTGCATGGGGGTGCATTCTAAATTGTCGCTTTCTAATTTTCCCTCACTGCTTTGATTTTGCCAAACAGAATGCCCATAAAAATTGGAAATCGGCTGCATGACATTTGAAACGTTCCATTACATGCAAAATCCCGAAGATTCCTCCGCAGCCTGTACTGAGCTAACGAAGTATCGGAATGACAAATCCCGAAGTAAATTCAAATTTGCAATAAAGCAAAAACGCAATTTCTCGATTTGTCATTCCGACGAAGGAGGAATCTCAGAGACCACGAAAATAATGTTGATTCAAATTCGTGAGATTATTTTGCCAAAAAGGAAGCCCATAAAAATTCTTCTCCAACAACTGTGTTTGAGAGAAAGCCGCGATAATATGAAACAGGTATTTCTACTTACGAATAGATACCTGACTTTGAATAATGAATACTAACAAAATTAACCGAACGTTTACGGTTATACGTATCTGTTAAGCCTTCGTTCACTCTCTTTTGAATTAATAAACTTCGTTCTAAGTTAAGCGTCATTTTACTTCCTAACGGTCATAAATCATTTATCCTAATGAAAACAAAATTATTTTGCTTATGCTTAATTGCATTTATCACATTCGCAGATAGAGGTTATTCTCAATGCAGCACAACATATCCCGCG
This sequence comes from uncultured Bacteroidota bacterium, assembly GCA_903927975.1. Taxonomy (GTDB): domain Bacteria; phylum Bacteroidota; class Bacteroidia; order Chitinophagales; family Chitinophagaceae; genus Puia. The sequence goes on from CAIYPC010000472.1 coordinate 21,512, forward strand.
CAAGGGACATGCACAGGCTGCACAAGCAGCCCAACTGGAACAATTACTATTACCAGCAACAATACAAAATTTTGTGCTACAGGCACATCAACAGTTACCGAATTTTATATTAACGGAAACGACGACACCATCTACGTTTGCGGGAACATAACTGTAAATAGCTGGACTGGCTATGGGCATAATCCTGTGATTGTAATAAATTCGGGACACACACTAACAATAGCAAATGCTCTAAACAATTACGAGAATACGAAGTTTGTAAACTATGGTACATTCAATGTCTTTTCAGGATGGAATAACTTCACAGACATAATAATAACAATCGGCAACTCTGCCACAACAAACATTGCTGGAGATCTGACCCTAAATGGAGGTGTGCTTTATCTGGAAGGTGGCACTACGAGAGTCAGTGGAAAAACCACTTTTAACAGTGGCACAGGGGGTACTTGTTTAAAGGCCAACGCGATACTCAACACGACAGACATCACTAACAACGCAACTAATATGGTAGAGGTCGCGCCATCTAGCACAGCATGCATAGGTTATACCGGTCTTGCAACAATTTATAACACTTTGACCTCTTCCATTTTAAATGTTCACCGAGGATTATCCGCATCGGGCACAGCGGCATCAGACCCAGCATGGGGCCCGCGCACAACTGTCAGTTCAATGTCTTGTAATATTTTGCTGCCGATGGTGATGGGGGATTTCTCTTTAGCCAATTCAGGAACCAAAGTGATTGTGAACTGGTCAACTTATTCAGAGCAGAGCAGCAATCAATTTGAAATACAAAGAAGCGATGATGCCATTAATTTTTTCACCATTGGAACAATTTCTGCCTCCGGCAATTCATCTTCTACAAAACAATATAGTTTCACAGATCATTACCCAATAATTGGTAATGATTATTATCGCATTAAATTATTGTCTGATGATGGCAATCCATCTTATTCAGTTATCAAACAAATTGAAATAACGCCACCCACTGAAATGAAAGTGATAGTGAATAACTCGCAAAATAATATCAAAGTAGTGATGCCAGAAAATTCATCTCAAAGCACTTTAAGATTATTAGATATGCAAGGAAGGATAATAAAAATTTATAAGCATACAACACAGGAAGAATTTGCAACAATTGAAACATCAAATATTTCTTCTGGCATTTATGTGGTAGAATTAATAGCCAAACAAACACATCAGTCAAAACAGGTGTTCTTATTGAATGGAAAATAGATTAGCAAAAAACATCTGCAACATATCCAAAAAACTGCGGCTATACTTATTATGATATAAGTGAACGCATTTAAAAAATATACCCATCATTATTTTCCCTTCGAGAAACATTTCTAACATCATGCTATTTTAAGTTAATGAGATTCACACAATCAAGTTTTAAATTTTGTCGAAAGATTCTCCTCTGTCAACATGTAAACATTAAACAAAAACTAAATCTCTAATCTTTTTAGAATTTACTTTCAGCGCCTTCAAAATAAATATTTTAATAATAAGTGTCTGAGATACACTTAAAACTTCATTAAGGATACCTTAAACAAGTGTTTTTACTAATGGAAACCACTCTATTTTTATCGCTAACAAAATATGGCATCTAAATTGTCGTTTACGGTTATCCATTCCTGTTAAACTTATATTCCTACTCATACGAGCTATTCAAAGCTTCGTTTAACCATCATTACCTATTCCATATTATCGTAATTCTTTTGTGTATCAAAATGAAAACTAATTCTATTGCCCTATTCTTATTAGGGCTTATAACCCTTATTTGTAAAGAAGGATTTTCTCAGTGCAGCCTTACTGTTCCTGCACAGGGAAGTTGCAGCGGTTGCACGAGCAATCCAAGTGGCAGCATCACTTTGGGCACAAATAACTCCAGCGTTTGCTATAGTGGCACGGGAACTATTTCAACATTAACAATCAGCGGAAACAATATCACTGTTTACATTTGCGGCAACATCACCGTCACAAATATTGGAGGTGGGGGAACAGGTTCAACAATAATTGTGAATGCGGGCAAAACATTAACGCTTACAAATCAACCGGGGAATTTTTATGTTGCACCGACTTATGTAAACTACGGGACTTTTAATAACTCTGCAGGTTGGTCTAATTTCTATGCTGGAAAATTGATCACTAGTGGATCATCTGCCGTTACCAGCATTACTGGAGATCTCACTCTAAATGGTACCACAGTATATATGAATGGAGGCGTCATGACCATCAGCGGCACTTCAACATTCAATTCGAGCTCTTATGTTTGTTTAAATAATAATGCTATATACAATACGGGAGACATTACCAACAATGCCAATAGCATTGTTAGCGTTGGTGCAGGCAGTTCTGCATGCGTGTCTTTTACAGGTAATGCTAATATAAATACCAGTTATTTTTCTTCTTCTATTCTAAATGTGTCCAGAGGCACTTCAGCTACAGGAACATCTCCAATAAGTACAGCATGGGGACCACATGTTACTGTCCTCACCAGCAGCGATCCATATTCATGCGCCATCACACTTCCTATGTTGATGGGAAATTTTTCGTTGACCAATTCAGGAACCAAAGTAATTGTTAACTGGTCAACTTATTCAGAACAGAACAGCAATCAATTTGAAATACAAAGAAGCGATGATGCCATTAATTTTTCTACCATTGGAACAATTTCTGCCTCTGGCAATTCATCTTCTACAAAACAATATAGCTTCACTGATTATTACCCAATAATTGGTAATGATTATTATCGCATTAAATTATTGTCTGATGATGGCAATCCTTCTTATTCCGTTGTTAAACAAATAGAAATCACTCGACCTACTGAAATGAAAGTGATAGTGAATAATTCGCAAAACAATATCAAAGTGGTGATGCCTGAAAATTCATCTCAAAGCACTTTAAGATTATTGGATATGCAGGGAAGAATAATAAAAACTGTGACGAATACAATGCAGCAAGAATTTATGACGATTGAAACATCAAATGTTTTATCAGGTGTTTATATAGTAGAATTGATTTCACAAAATACACATCAGGCAAAACAGGTTTTTTTATCAGCGGGAAAATAACACTCACTATAATTTATATCGAATCTACATCTGGCAAAATCACAACGCTTCTGAATTTTTTATTGTTATGTAGAATGGCTGTTTGTTGCTGTATCGCAATCTTTACATGATTGATTGTATTCGCATCTTTCGGAATCTTTAATAATATTTCCATCAGATATTGATTGCGCACTCGACCGACAGACGGCGCAGCAGGACCGATAATATATTTACCAAAATCATTTTTCAAACCAAGTGCAAATAAATGAGCAGCACTTTCGGCAACATCTTTCAAAGTATGTTTGAATGTGATGAGAATGATCCGCGAATAAGGCGGATAGAAATAATGTTGTCTGCCAATAAGCTCTTGCTGAAAAAAGCTTTTATAATCATGCGCCTGAACATAAGCAAGCACCGGATGTTTTGTATTTGCAACCTGAATAAGCACTTTTCCTTGAGCATCTTTTCTTCCTGCTCTTCCACTCACCTGTTCCATCAATTGAAACGCTCTTTCATGCACACGAAAATCTGCAAAGCTTAAAATGCTGTCAGCATCCAATATGCCGACCAGATCTACATTCTCAAAATCAAGCCCTTTCACCACCATCTGCGTTCCAACGAGTATGCTTATGCGCTGTTGTTCGAATAGTTGAATAAGATTATCGTGCGCAGATTTTCCTCTCACACTATCAATATCCATTCTTGCCACTTTAGCTTTTGGAAATATTTCATCCAGATGCTCTTCTATTTTTTCTGTGCCGAAATTTCTTTGCGCGAAATTATGATTGCCACATGCTGCACAAACTGTAACAGGCGGATAAGTGGTGCCGCAATAATGACATTGCAATTTATTGGTGAGCTTATGAAACGTAAGCGACACATCACAATTCCTGCATTTTGGGATCCATGCACAAACCTGACAAACTTGATAAGGAGAATAACCACGACGATTTTGAAATAATATCACCTGTTTGTTTCTCTCTAGCGACTCTTCAATTGCCTTTTGCAGATCTGGCGTGATGATGATTTTATTTTTTTCTTTGCTGATGATTTTTTTGGTATCAACCAATTCGATTATCGGCATTTTTATATTACCAAAACGTTCGTTCAATTCCGCCAAACCATATTTGCCCGTAGTTGCATTATAATAACTTTCAATAGAAGGTGTAGCGCTTCCCAATAAAACTTTTGCATTAAAAAGCGAAGCATAATAAACTGCAGCATCGCGTGCATGATAGCGTGGCGCGGGCTCTTGTTGCTTATAAGAAGTATCGTGCTCTTCATCAACAACAATCAATCCCAAACTTTCAAAGGGAAGAAATAAAGAAGAGCGAGCACCCAAAACAATTTTCAGCTCACCCGTTTTTATTTTATTCCATATTTCCAAACGCTCATTCTGACTGAATTTGCTATGATAAATTCCGATATAACCACCAAAATGTTTTTGTAGCCTGCGAATGATTTGCGATGTCAATGCAATTTCTGGCAGAAGATAAAGAACCTGCTTGCCTTGCTTTATATATTGCTCTATCAGTTTTATATAAACCAAAGTCTTGCCACTTGAAGTAACACCATGCAACAAACACACATGCCTATCTAAAAATGACTTATTAATATGCAACAGGCTTTCTTGTTGCAAAGGAGTTAGCTCAAAATCTATATTAATATTTCGCGGCAAATATTTTAACCGGTCAATATTTCTTTTTTCAATCCATAATATATTTTTGTCAACCAGCCCTTTCAACTGCGCATCGGTTGCACCTGATTTTTTTAGCAAATCTGCTTTTGTCACTTCGCCTTGCGTTTTCATAAAATGCAGATAACTCAGCAACAATTCCATCTGCTTTTCTGCACGCTGCAATTTTTTATCTTCATTTAACAGCCTGCTTAAATTTTCTTCGTTATCCAATTCCTTATTAAGCAGAACGAATGTTTCTTTTTTGGGCGTATATGTTTCTTTCAAAGCTTCCCAAACAAAGCACACACTCTTTTCTATCAATCTTTTAATAACGGGATAAACTTGTAGTGAGTCGAGCACTTGTTGCGCCTCTGTTATTTTCAATTCTTTTTTTATGAGCAAAGCTTCTGCAATCAGGTATTCATCATGATCAAGCTGAGAAAAATCTTCGCCATATTCTTCATTAAAAATCAAAACAGTTTCGCTGCTCAATTTAAAATGCGCCGGCAATGCCGCAGCCATCACCTCCCCTTCGCTACATAAATAATAATTCGAAATCCATTCCCACAACTGCAATTGCTCAGGATAAATAACAGGCTCCGAATCCAGCACATTCAAAATATCTTTTGGCTCAAATGCCATCGGCTTTTCTTTATGAATGCGTTTAATTACGCCTGCATATTTCTTATTTTTTAATGCAACTTCAACACGACAACCAGGCTTTGCTGCTGACAGCAAATGATCTGGAATGTGCCAGGTATAATTTTTTGGCAAAGCCAACGGTATAATAATCTCTGTGTACAAATTATGATTGATAATGGAGGAGCAATTTACAATTATTAATCTGCGGAGAGTGTTGAAAGGTTGATTGGTTGAAAAGTTGATGGGTTGAGAAGTTGAGATCCTGATATTTATTCAGGATTTTGAATTGTTTGCTTTTCAGGCTCATTGTCTCCTATATATTTTTTAGATAGGTTTGCATCATCATCAGAAACAAGATTTATCTTTTAAAATAATCATTTCGGTATCGAGTAACCAACTATTCAATGTTTCAACGAATAAACTATCCAACCTTTCAACAATTCAACCAATCAACCCTTCAACCCCTCACCCACTTCGCACCATACTCCACCAACTTCTTTTCCATTTGAGAATAAACTTTTTCTTTTAGTGCAGGCAAATCATTCATTGAAAAATTTTCAGTGCTTATCTCTTCTAAAAAAACGGCTCTATTTTTTCCAGGCGTGAGTGAGAAAATGCTTCTGTAATTCAATCTGTCGTAAGTATCTAAAAATAAAATTGGTTTGATGGGCACCTGCGTTTCTATCGCCATTTTAAAAGCGCCATCATAAAAATTTTTGAGCGGTTGATTCGTTTCATTAAAAGTGCCTTCAGGGAAAATAAAAATCGAGATGCCTTTATTCAAAATAGATTTTAAAACTTTCAAACTGTTGGCTCTATTTTCAGGGCTGCTCCTGTCAACCATCACCACCATATTTTGATAAATAAATCCAAAAATCGGAACACGTTTCGTTTCAAATTTTCCCAAAGGTCGAACATGTCGATGTCTAATACATTTTAAAACCGCTGGTATATCGAAATAAGAAATATGGTTAGCAACAAATATATATTGCTGGTCTCTGTCCAAAGGAGTCTCATAAATGTTTTTATGGAAAATGCCGATAAGAAAACACCACACATCTGCCCACAAACCGCAAATAACATAAATGAAATTTCCACCTTTTACCTTCCCCCAGAATGAGGCTACCAGTACTAAAGGAAATACTATAAGCATTAACACAATGAATAACGCTAACGCATACACGCAATAAAGAATCTGTAGTGTCTTTAAGATAAATTTCATTTATGAATGATGAAGGTGAACAAGTAATATCTCGCAACATACATTTAATTTCGATTCATTGTATTTGCTCACTGTTAGGTGTTCCCTTTCTCGTGATTGGTCAAATTCGCATTACAAATTCTCTATTGCAAATTCTTCGCAGTAGTTCTTTATAAGTTTTCTTGCGTTACGAAATTGTTGTAAAATCTCGTCTTCTGTTCCTGTTGCTTTTGCTGGGTCAGGAAAATTGTGATGAAACTTCTTTGCTTTTGTCGGGAAGAACGGGCAACGCTCTTTTGCGTTGTCGCAAACTGTAATTACAAAATCAAATTCAATATCTCGGTACTCCTCAAGATTGTTTGACGTATGTTTTGAAATATCAATGCCGTCTTCTTTCATTACCGCGACAGCTCTTGGGTTCACACCGTGTGTTTCAATGCCTGCACTATAAATTTCTGCTTTGTCACCTGTAAAGTGTCGCAAGTAACCCTCAGCAATTTGGCTTCTGCAGCTATTACCGGTGCAAAGCACTAATATTTTTTTCCGTGTCATAATTAAACAAAAAGCCAAATAATATTGATGAGGCAAAACTTTGGGTCAAAACCAAAAATGATTTGCAACACAATTACCGATGTTATTATAATAATTGCTTTGCGATACTTCTTTAAAGTTGACTTAATTGCAGCAGTCTGTTCCGCAGCCACAAGATTTAGATTTTTCTGCATAAACTGTAATGCTAAATATTCCCGTGTTGCCTGTTTTGAAATTTATTAATTCCTGTTCGTTCAAATAGTTTTTCAAAATATCGTCTGGAATATTGATTAATTTTTCTTTTTGAATTGCTATGTTGCTAAACCCGTTTGATTTTATTAATTCCAAATAAGCTTCCTTTTGAATTGCACCTGCAACACAACCTGCATACATTTCTGCGTCTTTGCGTAAAGCATCCGGAAGGTTGCCTATTAATACAATGTCTGAAATACTAAAATGCCCGCCAGGTTTTAATACACGGAATATTTCTCTAAATACATTGTCTTTGTTAGGTACAAGATTTAAAACGCAATTGCTTACAATTACATCAGCAATGTTTGCAGAAACAGGAATATTTTCAATGTCGCCTTGCCTGAACTCTACATTATGAAAACCTAGCTTTTTAGCATTGACTCTCGCTTTTTCGATCATTGCACTTGTGAAGTCAATGCCGATTACTTTGCCATCTTCTCCCACCTCTGCTCTTGCAATAAAGCAATCGTTACCCGCACCACTACCTAAATCAATTACGGTATCACCTTTTTCAATTTTGGCAAATTGCGTGGGCAAACCACAACCTAAACCTAAATCTGCATCGGGGTTATAGCCATCCAATGTGCGGTAATCTTCATTCATAATATTGTAAACTTCTGTTGAGCAACAGCCGGAGCCACAACAAGACGATTGATTTACCTCTTTATCTTGTAGAGCGATTTCACTATATTTCTGTCTTACAATTTCTTTTAGTTGTTCTGAATTTTCCATTTTGAATTTATTTGGTTAACAACAATTGTTTTTCTTTTCCAACTTAATCGAAATATTTGCAAAGTAGCTTTGGAGCTTGCTGATTGCTTTTTCATCAATGCAATAGCAAATGGAATTGCCCTCAATGCTTCCTTTTATTAACCCTGCGTTTTTGAGTTCTTTCAAGTGTTGTGAAACTGTCGGCTGCGCAAGTGGTAATTCGTTAACGATATCGCCGCAAATGCATGTGTCCACTTTAATTAGATACTCAACGATTGCAATCCTTGCAGGATGCCCCAAAGCTTTGGTTAATGTGGCAATAGCATTTTGTTTGTCAGTAAAATGTTCTGTCTTTGTTGCTCCCATTTTTAAAATTTAATATTGCAATATTACGATAAAGACTTTAACGAACAAATTTTTCATTGAACTTCATGAGATGCACACTAATATTTGTTATTGGATTGTCTTTGAGGCTGTGAATATAGTTGTGCTTCTTTGAGCACCGAATGTTTTGGTTTATCATTCCTGATCCTATCAATTCAGCAGTCCATTAAACTTGAAATATGTAATCAGCTTATCAATCATATTTCTAACAAGATCTTCTTTCTTATCAACTGTTCCATTCATCTGAAACTGATAAACTATTTGCTTCTGTCCTTTTATAAGAATCATTTTTGCATTTATTGCATTGCCCGTTACTGTATATCTTCCATGAACTGAATAAGCACTATCGAAAATATTATCAGCCAAATAAACCCACGGACTTCCGGAACCTTTTTCTGATAAATTATTCAGCTCTTTATCAACCAAACCAGAAAGATCGATATCATCTGTAACCAATTGTTCATCCCCAATAAATTTAGACCGACGGAATATTTTCTTCTTCACCAAAAGCTTAATATTATCAGCCACTTCTTTATCTACAATCCCTACATCGAAACTTGCATTACCAAGTATCTGTGGGCTTTGAACTGCACCAGCATTTTTTGCAAGCTTCCTCACATCATCGCTTGCAAAGTTGAACCACTTACTAACATCAATAAACTTATCATCCTTTAATCCTCCTCCCAGCTTAATACCCGAAAGCAAACTATACGTAAGCAATCCCTGATTAAATATCGCCGACTCTCCTGCTGCCTGCCCAGATTCTGATGCGGACAATATATAAATGCCTGTCCTATCTTTTAAATTCTCCAATGCTCTTTGCTGATCGGCTGGCATGTCTCCTCTCGTCATGTTTGCCTGCAAATTATTTATCACTTCACCACTGCTGCATGCATCTAAAATGAGCACTTGCTTATTTGCTTTTATTTTTCTGCTCCATTCATTTAATTCATCCGAGCTTATTGCCACTTCTTTTTCA
>CAIYPC010000473.1 GCA_903927975.1 uncultured Bacteroidota bacterium
GCAAATGGAAATTTGTTATGAGTGCATCCGCAATATTAAATTGATAAGGAGGGTGAATAAAAGTATTTGTCCAGCCTTCAGAAGGTTTCAACATTTTATCTGCAGTGAACGAAGATTCAAGGCCACGCATGGTTGTTATTCCTATTGAACAAATGCGATGATTGGCAGCTCTTGCTTTGTTCACAATTTTGCAAGCTTCTTCGTCAATGTGATAATATTCAGCATCCATTTTATGTTTGCTCAAATCCTCTACTTCTATCGGCCTAAAAGTGCCAAGACCTGTGTGAAGTGTAACTTCTGCAAAACGGATTCCTTTTATCTCCAAACGTTTTATAAGCTCTTTGCTGAAATGTAGTCCTGCGGTAGGCGCAGCTACCGCACCTTCATGCTTTGCATATACAGTTTGATAGCGCTCTTTGTCTTCCTCATCTGGTTTGCGCTTAATGTATTTAGGCAATGGCGTTTCACCAAGCACTTCTAGCATTTGACGGAATTCCTCATCCGTTCCATCCCAAAGAAAACGTATTGTGCGGCCGCGACTGGTGGTATTATCAATTACTTCTGCAACGAGTTCATCGCTCTCGCCAAAATATAATTTATTTCCAACACGGATTTTTCTTGCGGGATCAACGATAACATCCCACAAACGATTTGGCTTGTTTAGCTCACGAAGCAAGAACACTTCAATCTTAGCGCCTGTCTTTTCTTTGCGGCCATACATACGCGCAGGGAACACTTTTGTGTTGTTTACTACAAACACATCTTTATCATCAAAATAATCAAGAATATCGCGGAAATGTTTGTTTTCGATTTGTCCTGTGCGGCGATGAACAACCATCATACGGCTGTCTTCTCTTTTTTTTGTAGGATGCTGAGCGATGAGGTTTAAAGGCAAATCGAACCTGAACTGGGATAACTTCATGTGGGTTAAAATTTTTTATATGACGCCCACATGATACCAGCGAGCTGGCAAGAGAAAGATACAACGGATTTCCGTTTTCGACCAGGCCTTTATGGCTCCCGGTTTGGTATCATGTTACGGCATGATTTTAAAGGCTGCAAAATTAAGGGAATTATGAGAAAGTAAGAAATAAGAAATCAGCGTTGAAAATTACCAATTAAATCAACGAAGAATTAAAATCCAGTATTAGCAAAGGTTTTGCAAAATAATTTTTATGCTTTTCCGTCTTTTATGCATCTTCACAACAACTGATAACCTTTACGATGAGAATGATTTTTATGCACAAGCGATTGATGATGTTTTCTCTTTTCCTTGTCCCATTTTTTATATTTGCCCAAAAGAAAGAGCAAAAAAAATATCCTGCCTTGCTTTGGCAGATAACCGGTAACGGGCTCACAAAGCCATCCTATCTTTTTGGCACCATGCATGTGAGTAGCAAAATTGTTTTTAATCTTGGAGATTCTTTTTATCTGGGAATAAAAAATTCTGATGTTGTAGCACTTGAACTTGATCCACAACTTTGGCAAGATCAGATGTTCCGCTTTCAAAAAATGCAGGCCAATCTTCGCTTTTTTTCTCAAGGCGCACCAAATGAATACGTGAACGAAAAATCTTTTCAGATAGAAAAATATGAGGATAAGCTGAAAGCTGCATTGAGCGAAGAACCAACTATCGTGAATGGATTATTGTACAGGACTTATCAGCCACGTGCAGATTTTGAAGAGGATACTTATCTTGATTTATACATCTATCAAACAGGGAAAAAATTAGGAAAGCGATCTTGGAAATTAAACATAGTTGTGAGTTTTGCAACCGCAGCTTTGTAAGAGAGTCTACTTTACTGAAGCATTTGTGTGAATACAAGCACAGATGGATGA
>CAIYPC010000474.1 GCA_903927975.1 uncultured Bacteroidota bacterium
CACTACAACTACTGCTATAAAAAAAATTAATTCAAAATTCAGTAGCAACACTTTTCCTTTTTAGTACTTATACCTATCGTACCACATATTTGTTGATATATCTTTCATCATTTTTAAGTCTTAATTTTTTAAGAACGATTTATAAAGATCCTGCCCGACTTGTTTTTATGGGAACAACAAAAAAAATATTAATCGCGGATGACCATGCAATTGTTTCGAAAGGATTATCCTACCTTTTCTCTTTAAATTTTCCTGAATGTGATATTACCGAAGCATCTACAATAAAAGAGGCATTAAAGCATCTATCCACAAAAAGCTTTACTCATTTAATTTTAGATTTAAACCTCAGCGATGGATATTCTTTGGATTATATCCCTAGGATTATTGAAGAAAATCAGCTTTTGTATATTCTTGTTTATTCGATGGCATCAGAAGATATTTTTGGAAGAAAACTTTTAGAAATGAACACATCCGGCTTTTTGAGCAAAGCTTCCACCGAAACCGAAGTTGTGCAAGCCATTTCCATTTTTTTGCAGGGTGGCGTTTATAAAAGCAAACACCTAAAGGATTTTCTCACTCACTCTGAGAGCAAAATGGGAGAAAATATTTTTCTGAAACTATCTGCTTCTGAACATAGGGTGCTGAGCTTAATTTTGAAAGGCAAAAGAACAAAAGAAATTTCCGCGGAATTAAAATTAGCTGACCAAACAATCGCCACTTTCAAATCAAGAATATTTAAAAAGCTTGGCACCGATAATATTTTTGAAATCAAGAAGCTTGCCGAAATAAATAGAATAGATTTTTCTTAGGGAATATCTTGTTGACCAATTCATCTTTAGCTCAACAAATCCATTTCAATCGATATCGTTGTGCCTTCTCCTAACTTGCTTGTTAAAGCAATATTCATATCATGTACCTTAGCCAACTCCCCTATTAATACATAGCCCAAACCTGTACTGTTTTTTTTGCTGGAGTTTATTACTTTAATATTCCTTTTGATGAGCTCGTTAATTAAAAAGACTAGCTCTTCGTCAATGCCATCGCCCTTATCGGCAACCATTATTTTGATACGGTTGCTATTGTCGCTAACATCTGAAGTGATCTTGATCTCGCTAGAGCCTGAATGCTTAATTGCGTTTGAAATTAAATTGTTCAGGATAATATTAAAAATATTTAGATCCATATCAACAAATGTCCAGCTGGGAATATCATTGACCAATACAATTTTCTTTTCATTTGCCAAAGGCTCAAAATAAAGGCACATCTCTTCCACAACGCTGAACAAGCCTATATGCGTTTTTGAGACATCAATTCTATTGCCGCTATATTTCATCCAGTCGATAATGCTTTTTGAATTGAACAAAAGTCTCTCTGCAGTTTTTTTAATGATGCGCATTGAGTTCTTTGATTTCTTTATATCCTTTTCCAATCCTTTTTCTAAAATGCCACCAATTAAGCTTATATACTTTAACGGTGCCACCATATCATGCGAGATGATACTGATCAGCAGCTCCTTCACTTCCACGGAATGTGATAGCTCCGCGGTTTGCTCGTTGACCAGTTTTTGCAGTTCCTTGCGTTGGTTATTTATCCTGAAAGAATATAACTGCGCAAACAACAGAACAACGACAATGAAGGCAACAGTAAAGGCCGGAAAAAACCACCATTTTTCATGGTATGCTTTTTCTTTAATGATGATAAAAGAGCGATACTGAAAATCGCTATTACCAAAGCCAATCCTTTTCCTGATTTGCAATGTGTGCCTCCCAAATCTCAAATCGGATAGATTGAATATCTGTGCTGTCTCAACATTTATCCGCTGCCACACTTGGTTGTCATAATTGTATTCGATCTCAAGGTTTTTAATGTCCCCAAAATGGGGCGTATTCATTTCAATGGTCACGATATTAATATCTGATGTCAAAAGAATGCTGTCGTTTGGAACAAATGCATTTTGCCTGCCGTTATAAAATATGCTTTTTATTGGCAGCGCCGATGTCGCTAGCTTATCGGTTAACCTGTCTGTTCTTACAATAGCAAACCCATTCAAGGTTGGCACAAAAAACAGCTTGCAATCCAACACTGCATAACTTGGCATGCCCGTTCCCGAAAATTCCGTATTCATCAATCCATCCGACTTTCCATAATAATAAAAAAACGGAGGGGTATTTGCGCTGTTAACAGATTCCAAAACACTTCGGATCGTTGTTTTGAATAATCCTTTATCAGCCACAACCCATAAAAAACCGGTTTCATTATTAATGTAGGTAGAGCTGCATTTTAATAATTCTGAATAGTCTTCCCTGATTGGTATTTTTTTAAATAGTTTCCCATCATATAAGTAAAGTCCTTTTCCATAAACGGAAAGAATTAAATAATCTTTATAACGTTTTATATCAACAACTGGTTTTCCTCTAAATTCCGTAATGGTATCAATATTGAAGGGCGGCGTAGTTGATATTGAATATGCCCCTTTTAATCCTGTGAGCCATAATTTTTTTTCAGAATATCTATAAACAGACGCAAGCCCATAAAACAAAGCATCTGCGTCAACTGCTTTTGACGAAGCAATTGCTGTCATTTTTTTCTTCGTGACACAATACAGACTTTCGTATGTAGCAACCCATACAGAATCTCCTTCTGGGTAGATCATATGTATTTTGTCCTTGTTGAGATCATTAAATTCTTCATTATAAGCATGACGTTTTTGATAACCGTCTGAATGTAGATAATAATATAAACCTGATTTA
>CAIYPC010000475.1 GCA_903927975.1 uncultured Bacteroidota bacterium
AAGAATCGCTTCCTGAGAAACGATGCTTATCTGATTTCTGAGATCATGAATTTTAAGATCTCGTAAATCTTTTCCATCTAAATAAATATTGCCTTCGCTCACATCATAAAATCTCGGGATCAAATCAGTTAACGTCGATTTGCCACCTCCACTATTGCCAACAAGCGCAATCATTTTTCCTTTTGTGATAATGAGGTTAATATCGTTCAACACATTTTGCTGCTCGTAGCGAAAGCTCATGTTTTTTATTTCGATTTCTTTTTCAAAACCATTTACTGAAAATGCATTTGGAGATTCTACGATAGTTTCAGGAAAATCCAGCACTTTCAACACTCTGTCTCCGGCTGCAAGTCCACGCTGCATATAGCTGATAGCCGATGCTGTATTTTTTGCTGGAGCAATTATCTGGAAATAGAAAACAATATAAGTGATGAATTCAGATGCTGTCAGATGAGTAGTGTTGTTTTTGCTCAATATGAGAGAGCCACCATAAACAATAATGATAAGAATAACAGTAACGCCTAAAAATTCTGATAATGGCGATGCGAGTTCGCGTTGATTCGTGATCTTTTTTACGGTTTGTGTGAACCGATTATTGATTGCACTGAATTTTCTTTGAACAAAACTTTCGGCATTGAATGATTTCACAATCCTGATTCCGGAAATCGTTTCTTCAGCCGAGTTTAAAATACTTCCCAATAAATTCTGGCTTTCCATAGATTTCTTTCTCAGCTTTTTTGTGATTGAGGAAATTAGAAAACCGGAAATAGGAAAGAATACCAGCGTAAATAAAGTGAGCTGAAAAGAATAATAGAACAACATTCCGAATGTAGAAATAATGATCAGTGGCTCACGAAAAATTGTTTGTATGGAAGTGACCACAGTGCTTTCAATTTCTACCACATCACTGCTGATAGTAGAAAGCAGATCGCCTTTTTTTTGTTGATGATAAAATTGAAGGGATTGTATGCTGAATTGTTCAAATAATCTTTCACGTATTTTTCTTACCAAGTTAACACGCATGCGCGTAAGTACTTTCTGACTTAAGAAACCAAAAATATTTTTCAAAAGAACAATTACTAACAGTATCACACATACGTAAACAAGTACACCAGCTTTATCAGATGTTTGTATATAATGATTGAGCCAGTAATAAAATGCATCTTTAAAATAATGTATTGAAAATGAAAATGCAGGTAAGGCTGTTATCGGAGTTGTTTTATCCGTGCCAAATAAAACATCGAGCAGGGGAATAATTAAAGTGAAATTTAATAAACCGAAAATGATAAAAAGCGTTACATAAATAATATACTCCGGAACATAATGGTGATAAGGTTTTGAAAATCGCAGAAGCCTGAAAAATGTCTTCATTTATTATTATGCTGATTTGATTAAGTTTGCAAGTTAAATTAAAAACCAGTCTGCATTGTTTTTGCAAGCCGGAGTATTATATAAGAAATTGTGAAATGGCTACAATCAGCATCATTACTGCAATACACAATGGTTTGGCGTTCAATAGAATTTTTGCCGGCTATCTTAAAAAATTCACTTTCCATCCTTATGAATTAATTATTATCGATAATGTTTCTACAGATGGCAGCAGGGAATTTTTTGAAGAGCAGGGCGCTATCGTAATAAGAAACAAAGAAAATTTTTCTTATCCATACACACAAAATCAGGGAATTAAAATTGCCACTGGCGACTATCTTTTTTTTCTGAACAATGATATTGTTGTTTCGCCACAATGGGACAAAAGGTTGATAGAAGCTGCAGAACTTCACGGGCTTGATATCATTTCTGCAAAAGGAATTGAGAACATGGGAAATAAAACGGAAAGCGTTTCATTTGATCATAAATGGAAAAGGATTAAGAATCCGTTGATGTTATTTGGCGGAACGGAGCGCAATCTTCGCAACATGCACAAGTTGATGTATGGCAATTGGGATAAATTTTGTGAAAAGCAATTTCAAAAATTTGGGTTGCAGGTTGCTGAAGGAATTGTTGGCAATAACGTGATGATCAAAAAAGAAGCGCTACAAAAAATAGGTTTGTGGGATGAGACGCAGCAATCCGCAGACTTTGATTTGTTCATGCGGGTTAAGAAAAGATCGATAGAACAAAAAGATATAAAGCCATGTCATATTGCTTTGGGCGTTTATATTCATCATTATATCAGGATGACTTTAAAATATTCGGGAAAACCGCAACCGTTCGCAGATAAAGATTTATTAGTTCCTTTGTCGGTGAAATGGACGGAAGAAGAAAGAGATTTTTTGCATCCCGATAATCAG
>CAIYPC010000476.1 GCA_903927975.1 uncultured Bacteroidota bacterium
AGTCCATATTAGTTTCCAGTTTTCAGTTTCGGGTTTCCGAGAAGCAGGGGTGACACCTTTTGAAAAGGTGTCACCCCTGCTTCTCGCTCATTCATTTATACAACTCCGCACTCAACGCCTGTGGTGTCCATTGCAATAAAAATTCATACACTTTCTGTTTGTTATAGCTCCTACCCTGTTCTAGGTAATCTGAGTTTTGCGTGTGAATCCGGTTTCCATTTTCATCTAAAATAATAAACACCGGAAAGCCAAAACGCTGCGGGTATCCATATTTGGCGAAGATGGCATTGTTCTTATTTTCCAGACTATAATTTAAATGGTAGACCACAAAACATTTATTCAATAAAGAATCTATTGATCCATTCACTTGAGTAAACTTGTTGAACTCAATGCACCAACTACACCAATTTCCACCTGCCTGCAACAGCACATGTTTGTTTTCTGCCTTTGCTTTTTTTATTGCTGCTGCAATATCACTTTCTGCATTTGCTGATGGATCATAAATCTTTGGTGCAACTGTTTGCGCTTGAGCTTTCAAGATCAGCACAGAAAACATCAATAACAGAAAATATTTTTTCATCACATTTTTTTAGTCTCGAAAATCTCTGTGGCTCTCTGTTTATCTCTGAGCAACTCTGTGTCGAAACATTACTGTTTATCCACTTCCACAACACATGCAATCACTCCACCATTGGTTCCATCCACATTCAATTGCATATTGCCTTTTGAATTTGCCTGATAATGAACATTACGTATAAGCTTGCTCGTTAAAACAGTATTAAGCCTTGAGGCATAGTCCTGCTGCGGGTTTTGAGCAAGTTGGGTATTCACTGAATTCCAATCGAGCGAATCTTTGCTCACCACAACAGCCATATAATCTTTTGTACCAATGCTATCAGGCTTCATGCTTTTATCTTTTGGAAAAAGACGATAACCCGCAATGCCACAGAATGGAGAATATTTTGTGCGTGTTGGATTATCTTTTCTTGGATAAGGAAACAGCGTATAGCTCGTTCCATCTGTTTCTTTTCCAAAAACATAAATGTAGCACTCGCTTGAATTTTTAATTTCCATTTTAAATCGTGTGCCCATTTTCACTGGCGAATTTGTTTCAAAAATATTTCCATTTGTATTGTGCAAAGGAATATAATCGCCGGTCACCGTTTTATTTCCATTGTATGTAATCTGCACCAATCCTATCTCACAGCTAAACGGCGCATTTGCTGCAGCACCCACTTTTTGCATCGGCTCCAATCCATAAGCTTCGCGGACAAAAGTTTTAAAATCAGTATAGCGCACCCATGCAAAACCATTGCTGCCCCATTGCGATCCCCAACTATTCATAATCAAAAATGATCCGCCATATTTTTTATCATCATAGCCTACCACGCATTGTGCATGACCGCCGAAACCCTGCATGCCATAATCATCTTGCGTTGGCGTCCATACATCTTGCCCCATCATCGGTTGCATATACGAACCGCCTACCATCATGCCAATTACCACAGGTGCGCCTCCATTAAGATTTTCTTTGATTGCACGAAGATCAATCTGATCCGTTCTATCGCCAACTGTCAATCTATTTGCTCCGCGCATTTTATATTGCTGCGCCGTATTCAGCAATTGCTGATCAGGTTGTTTGGAACAATCCTTGTCGTTGTATGCAAATTGATCATAAGGAACCGATCCTTTCTGCGTCATAAATTCCATTGCCTTCTGAACATAAGAACCATCACAACCATCGAGACCAATTTGATTATATAAAAATGATGGGCTGAATTTTAAACTGTTTGGATCCTGACCAGTGCGTGCTGCTTCCAAAATTGTTCTTGCACCATACGCGCTGCTCCACGCAACGCAAGATCCCTGCTGCCCCTGGTCGCCAACAGAAGGCGCATATTTTTGAAGATTCGCAGATTCGGGCAACGGATTTTTGCTGTTATCATCAGAAAGCGATTCATATACTTTTGCTTTATCAAACTCGCGAGGATCAAGCCTTCCACCAGTTGCAAGTTGCGCAACATTTTGCAAAACTGAACTATTGCAACCATGACCAAAAAAGAAATAGCCACCTGCTAAAATCACGAGCAACAAAATAATTTTTGGTCCGCGAAACAAACTGAGCAGCAAATGAAGCAACGCAAAAAGACCGCCACCACCACCTCCGCCAAAACCACCACCTCCGCCACCACCTTCATTTCCACCACCACTATTGTCTTGCGGATCTACCGGGTCGTCTTCCATTCTAATAGGCATAAGAATAAGTTTTTGGTTATGCTAAAAGTAAACAGTTTTTTGAAAAGAAAAGTTATGAAAAAAGATGAACGCTTTTTTGATACCACCGATGGAAATTCTATTAGACATCGTTGCGACGCTCCGTTCATCGGTTGTGCTACTATTAGGCTTTAGGTTTCTCCGCAAGTTGGATTATGAATTTTAAAACTCTTGCTTTTGAAAATTTTTTACACCCTCGCCGTCATTCCCGCGAAGGCGGGAATCCCATCGAACTTATCAGAAAAATAAAAAAGTGGGATGCCTGTCTGCACAGGCAAGACGGCAACTTCCGAATTAATCTTAAAACAATTTGTACATTTAATTCGCTACTAATTTTAAGCTAAATTTTCGGTTCGTGAGGACACGAACCGAGGCAGTTGGGATTTAGGCTATGCAACTATTTATTAAATAATTTCATCTTAAAGTTTCTATGAAATGGATGCTCCTAAATTAAAAGAAAATGAATGCTCTGTTTTAATAGCAGAATATTCGACGGGACACGTGTACAAAAAAGATTTGACAATATTTCTAGATGGCGAAGATGAAAATGAAATATTTCAAATATTTGAAAATTTTGATAAGGCGAAAAAATTTGTTTTAAATTTTGTTGACACTAATTCTGAATTCGAATGTGTCATATACGATTATGCAGGAGAACATTTATTTACTTGTGACAAAAATGGAGAAAGAAGGTAAAAGATAAATCGACTGCATCACTTTTAAATTTTCTCTATTTTTTAATTTCCCCAATAAGCCTATGCCCACAAACTTTAAAACCTGATTTTAGTAAAACTGATTTTGAAATCAGGTTGTTGATATTGCAACGTGCTGCAGGAACTCTTCCCATTTTGTACGCTTCATTTTTTAATTCCTGAACGATCAATCCGCCAAACCCTTTTAGGCGATGCTGTTCATTCACTTCGTAATATATATCTGCATACGGCATGTTGTAGTTCAGCATCAAACCACCACTCGCAACGATTTCATCATTTTGTTTTAAAATATATTCTTTAATATCATCACGAACATTGGGCTCAGCTTTTTTTTCAAAAACGACATCGGGAATATGGAAATGAGTTTGAAAAGATTCTTCGAAAAGAATCGCTTCGGCATTTATATCTTTTGAAAATTCATAAAGCATTTGAGTCAACAACAAATCATTGCTCTGGCATTCAATAAATGGTGCGCCAGATGCGGAATGGAATTTCGAAAAAATTGCGCTTGCAAATTTTCTATATGGCTTGATAATATAAAATTCAAAAATTGAATCTCTATCTTCTCTTTTGTCTTTTCCCCATACAGATCCATAACCGACTTTCAAGCCATCCATGAAAAACAGATAAGTATCTGCCCATTTGTAATCGTGGCATTTATTGTAAGTGAATTGGAAATTGCCTTCGTGAAGAAATAAAACACGAAGCGGCTTGACTTCCTCTAATGGTGATTTGATTACTTTTATTTCCATATTTAACGACTACGTTCCAACAATCAATTGTCGTTGTCTCTTTGTGCCCTTTGCGTGAAATCATCAGAACGTTTGATTCTTCAACAAATCCTCAAAAACATCTCTCTTACGAATCAGTTGCGCTTTTCCATCTCTCACCAAAACTTCTGCTGGTTTAAAACGCGAGTTGTAATTAGATGACATTTCAAAACCATAAGCACCTGCATTTTGAAAAACAAGTAGATCATCTTCTCTTATTTCATTCAGCGATCTGTTTTCGGCGAATGTATCTGTCTCACAAATATTTCCCACCACGTTGTAATTTCTTTTTGCACCATTTGGGTTGGAAATATTTTCGATGATATGATAAGCTCCATAAAACATCGGGCGGATGAAATGATTTAATCCGCTGTCAGTTCCCGCAAACACGGTATTGGCAGTTTCTTTCAACACGTTCACTTTGGTAATAAAACAGCCTGCTTCGCTCACTAAAAATTTTCCTGGCTCAAACCAAACTTCTACGCGGCGACCATATTGTTTTTCAAACAGATCAAATTCTTCTTTCACTTTTCTTCCGAGCTTATCAATATCTGTCACTTCATCATTTGGTTTATACGCCACTTTGAAACCACCGCCGAGATCTATCACTTCCAATTCAGGAAAATGTTTCGCCACTTCAAACAACACTTCAATTCCTTTTGCAAAAACTTCCACATCTTTTATTTCACTGCCCGTGTGAATGTGCAAATCAGTAATGCGCAAATTGGTTTCTTTCACTACTTCCAGCACTTTATCAATTTGCTCCAACGGGATTCCAAATTTGCTATCCTGATGTCCGGTTGAAATTTTTAGGTTTCCTCCAGCCATAATATTGGGGCGAAGGCGAATGCCCACCGGATATGTATGACCGAATTTTTGCCCGAATTTTCTTAAGTTAGAAATGCTGTCGATATTGATATTCACACCTAATTGCTGTGCTGTTTCAATTTCACTGAAAGCAATGTTGTTGGAAGTATATAAAATATTCTCTGGCGCGAAACCAGCGTGCACGGCGAGTTTCACTTCATTGATAGAACTACAGTCGATATTGCAGCCAATCTCTTTAATATATTTCAGCACATTGATATTCGTGAGTGCTTTGCACGCATAGAAAAAACGCGTGTTCGATCCTGCAAATGCAGTCAGCAATTTTTGATATTGCTCCTTTATTTTTTCTGCATGATAAACATACAATGGAGTGCCAAATTCGTTTGCTAATTCAATTAAAAATGAGTTGGAAAGTTGCTGCGACATAGTTTGCGAATATACATAAGGATGGAGAAAGTTTGCCACAGATTTAAGAAAAGAGCAGCCACAGATTACACAGAGAGCACAGATTATTCAGAACGGGATTTCTCTAATGATAGCATACAAACCAAGAATGAAAAAATAGTCGCAGATCCTCATCTGTGTTTATCTGTGAAATCTGTGGCAAAAAAAACTATTCGCTTTCTTTCTCTGGATTTTCTTCGTCGCTGTTTTCAATTAGTTCGCCGTCTTCACTAACGATCAGCGTTACTTCTTCTGAAATTTCCTGCGCGTCTTCTTGCGCAATGGGAGGAGTATGATTTATTAATGTGGGCTCAATTAAATTTTCAGAAAAAATCTCTTTCAGTTTTGGCAATTCATCAGGAGAATTGATACCAAAATAATCCATGAACAATTTTGAAGTGGCATAGATTAAAGGCTTGCCCACCATTTCTTCATTGCGACCAGTAATCACAATCAATTCTTTTTCCAATAATTTCTGAATGGAATAATCGCAGTTAACGCCACGAATAGATTCAATTTCACTTTTGGTGATCGGTTGTTTATATGCAATGATGGCGAGTGTTTCCAATGCTGCCGTTGACAAACGCTTCAAAAACTTTTCGCCATTCAGTTGAGCAACTGTTTTGTGATATTCTTTTTTTGTGAGGAACTGCCAGCCGCCACCACTTTGCTTTATCTCAAACGGATAAAATTCTGAATTGTATTTTTCAAGAATGCCATCGATCGAAGTTTGAATTTGCTCAAGCGTTAATTTATCTTCCATAAAGCTGAATGCATTATTCATCAGCTCAGTAAGCTCCATTGCGGTCAATGGTTTATCGCTTGCAAAAATCAGTGCCTCAATATGTGGAATGATGTTAGAAATTTCCATGTAAAATCGTTTGTCGATGACCGATGACCGATGACCGTCAACGACCATCGAACAACTTCCATCGATTTTTATCCCTGCAACGCAGCAGCACCGCTCACAATCTCCGTCAATTCAGTGGTGATGGCAGCTTGGCGTGCACGGTTATAAGAAATTTTTAAGCTGCGCAAAATTTCATTAGCATTCTCGCTGGCTTTGTCCATCGCCGTCATGCGTGCGCCATGTTCAGATGCGTTTGAATCCAACACCGATTTATATAATTGCGTGTTCAAAATTTTCGGCATCAGTTCGGCAATCAATTGTTCTTTTGATGGCTCAAAAATGAAATCGCTTTTTGTCGCGCCATCTTTCTTCTTCACTTTCATTATCGGTAAAAACCTCTCCACTCTAAAAACTTGTGTGGCTGCATTTTTAAATTCGCTATAAACCACTTCAACCACATCAAATTCTTTGTTCTCAAAAGCTTTCACGGCAGCGTTTGAGCAAGCTTGCACATGCCCAAAATCGAGGTGAAGAAAAATATCTTTATAAGTTTCGCTTACTTTAAAATTATTTTTTGCAAAATGTTCAAAGCCTTTTTTTCCGATGCTCCAAATCTGCACATTTCCTTTGGCAAATTGCGCAGCATATTTTTCGTTGATGGTGAGTTTTGCAAGTTTGATAATATTTGAATTATATGCACCGCACAAACCCCTGTCGCTGGTGATAACAATCATCAGCACTTTTTCAATTGGTCTTTCAACAGCAAGATTTCCGCTTGCATCACCTTCTGCGTTGCTCACGATATTGCTCAGCACTTCCTGCAGCTTTTTTGCATAAGGACGCATCTGCAAAATAGAATCCTGCGCACGGCGCAATTTTGCAGCGCTCACCATCTTCATCGCTTTAGTGATCTGCTGACTGCTCTGCACTGATTTGATACGGTTTCTGACTTCCTTCAGTTGTCCTGCCATATAGCCTAAAAATTTGGCGGCAAAGGTAACAGAAACAGGCTAAAATTCCATTATTGTGAAGAAAATATCGGGGAGCAAATTGCGTTAGAGGTTTATATCCAAAATATTAGCCACATTTGTAAGCTGAAATCACTTATGGCAAAATCAAAAAAACGAGAGCCTGTCATACTCATCACGAACGATGACGGCGTTACAGCGCCCGGCATTAATGCGCTTATAGAATCGGTAGAAGGATTGGGGAAAATTGTTGTGGTTGCGCCCGATAAACCGCAATCCGGAATGGGTCATGCGATTACCATCGGCAACCCTTTGCGACTTCATCCGGTACATATTTTCAAGAATATAGAAGCATGGCAATGCTCGGGAACTCCGGTCGATTGCGTGAAGCTGGCGGTTGATAAAATCCTTCATCGCAAGCCGGATTTATGTTTGAGCGGCATTAATCATGGCGCCAACCATTCTATTAATGTGATTTATTCCGGAACGATGTCCGCCGCCGTGGAAGCCGCTATTGAAAGCATTCCGTCAGTTGGTTTTTCATCGCTGGATTATGATCATGAAGCGGATCTGAGCGTTCCAAAAAAATATGCACGAACTATCGTTGAGAATCTTTTGAAAAACCCGCTTGATAAACATCTTATATTAAATGTGAATTTTCCTGCGGCGTCAAAATCGGCAGTGAAGGGGATGAAAATATGCAGACAGGCTTATGCAAAATATGAAGAGGATTTTGTGGAGCGCAACGACCCGACCGGAAAAAAATATTATTGGCTCACTGGCAAGTTTATGAATTTTGATAAGGGCAAAGACACTGATGTGTGGGCACTCGAAAACAATTATGTGAGCGTGGTGCCCGTTCAGTTTGATCTTACTAATTATCTGTTGAAAACAAAGCTTGAAAAAACGTGGAAACTGTGAGATGGTGAATGGTCAATGGTGAATAGTGCAGAATTGAGCTTGCCGTTTATAATTACTAACCCTTTTTATTATTATCCTTTAAAACTAACTGATTATTTATGTTTAGGAAAGACACTATCAAATTTGGATTATTGCTCGGCTTCGTTGCTCCCATTCTCAGTCTTGTGATTTATTATTTCGTGAAATTTTTTCCTCTCATTTCGGTGAAAGATTTTTTCGGTTTCATCGGTGCTAACACCAATCAGATCACAGCTATTTCAGTTCCATGTCTTGTATTGAACATTGCACTGTTCACTTTTTATACCAATTCACAACGCGATCAAACGGCGAAAGGGATTTTCGCGGTCACGCTGGTTTATGCGATTGCAGCGTTGGTTTTGAAATATGTGCTGTAGTTCATAGTTGATGGTTCATAGTTTATTGAAGGAAATCACTTCTTATCATGCACTTCTATGAACCATTATCTATTATCCATGAACCTCTCCACGCCTTTGCGAGAGAATTATGATACCAACTTTTGTAACTCCGATTGAACATCGTTACGTCGCATTTCGTTCATCTTTTGTGCTACTATTGAGCTTTGGTTTCATAGTGCATTTGCAAAATTATTTTCAGTATTCAAGTTGTTCGGTCAACATTTCCATTCGGAGATCTCGATAAACCTTGAAGGTTTTTCGGATCGTCAAAATTAATTTCGAGCGTCAAATTAAACCTTCAAGGTTTTTTGGGATCTTGCTATTGCACATTTTTATCCGTAGAGACCTGTAGCGAGCAGAGGTGTGCCACGGTTTAAAACCGTGGCACACCTTGAACCATCAGCCATGAACTCTTTACCATCAACCCTCAACTCTTACCTTTGCACCCATGCGCTATTATATTATTGCAGGCGAAGCTTCAGGTGATCTTCATGGCAGCAATCTCATTAAAGAATTACGCAAGTTGGATGGTAATGCAATCATCCGTTGCTGGGGCGGCGATATGATGCAAGCTGCCAGTGGGGAACTGGTGAAACATTATCGCGAGCTTGCCTTTATGGGTTTTACTGAAGTCATAAAAAATTTGCCAACCATTTTTAAAAACATTGCTTTTTGCAAGGAGGATATCAAACAATTTCAGCCTGATGCAATCATTTTTATTGATTATCCCGGCTTCAATTTGCGCATTGCAAAATGGGCAAAGCAACAACATTTCAAAACCATTTATTATATCTCCCCGCAAGTTTGGGCATGGAAAGAAAACCGTGTGAAGCTGATCAAAAAATGCATCGACAAAATGCTCGTGATACTTCCATTTGAAAAAGAATTTTATAAGAAATGGGATTATGAAGTCGAATATGTTGGGCATCCGTTGGTGCAGGTGGTTGAAGAGTTCAAATCTGAAAGTTCAGAGTTCAGAGTCGGGAGTTCAGAGTCGGGAGTCGCAACTCATAACTCACAACTCACAACTCACAACTCGCCCCTCATCGCCCTTCTCCCTGGCAGCCGCAAACAAGAAATCTTAAAAAAACTTCCAGTGATGTTGGAAGCGAGCAAATCATTTCCTGAATTTTCATT
This sequence comes from uncultured Bacteroidota bacterium, assembly GCA_903927975.1. GTDB lineage: Bacteria > Bacteroidota > Bacteroidia > Chitinophagales > Chitinophagaceae > Puia. Next base: position 9,322 of record CAIYPC010000476.1, read on the forward strand.
TGTAGTGGCGCAAGCACCCGGACAAGATGAATCGTTTTATACTGAGCTGTTGAAAGATTATCCAAATGTTTCCGGTGTGAGCAATCAAACTTATTTATTATTATCCAAAGCAAAAGCAGCTTGTGTTACATCTGGCACTGCAACGTTAGAAACTGCATTGTTCGCCGTGCCGGAAGTTGTTTGTTATAAAGGAAGTCCGGTATCTTATCAAATTGCAAAACGATTGATCAAAGTGAAATTCATTTCACTCGTTAATCTCATCATGGATAAATTGGTGGTGAAAGAATTGATACAGGATGCATTCAATGTAGAAAATTTAAAAAAAGAATTGAATAATATTCTCGGCAATCAGCAAACGCAAAAACAACTTCAAAAAGATTATGCCGATCTGAAAAATCTTCTTAGCACTGGAGGAAATGCTTCTGCAAATGCGGCGAAGAGCATATTTAATTTCCTGAAATAAGGGAATGGACATAGAGAGCC
>CAIYPC010000477.1 GCA_903927975.1 uncultured Bacteroidota bacterium
CGCACATAGTCAGGAGAAGATTTTCGAGGATCTGCAAGCTGCAAAAAAATTGCCTTTGATGGAAGTGCTGGCATGTGACAGCCAATGCAATTATTGCTGAGCCCTAAATCTGCATCATGTTTTACGGTGCATTCGTTATGCGAAGATTGATTATGGCAGTTAATGCATTTTGCAGAATAAATAGCAGGCTGATTGATTTCTGTTTGATGCACATTGTGGCAGGAAGAACAATTCATTTCGCTGTTCTTAAAGCATTTGCTCGAGGTGAGCAGTCCATATTGATTCCCGTGCACATCAAGTAAAGCAACACTATCAGGGCTATACCTTGGCACAGAATAATCACTCAGTTTATCTCCCGTAAAAAAAGAAAATGGCGGCTTGATTGCTGTGCCAATTCCCGAATGGCAAAGAGCGCACGCATCTAATTTCTGTTGTCTGCTCAACACTTTTTTTGTAAGTAAATATTCAGCTTTTTTTTCTTGAGGGTGTGCTGTATGAAATGCAACATGATTTGCAGAGGGTCCATGACACCTTTCACAATCAACTCCGTATATAATACTTTGCTTATCAAAATAGGTAATAAAATTATTGCTGCCTTCTTCAGCTTTTGCATAAGAGCCGTGGCATTCTATACAACGCGCCGTTGTTATCCGATCGTAATACGGCGCATTTTTCGGATAGCCAGGACTGTTACACCAACTATGTGAAGGCGTGTAATATGAAATTGGTAATTGATATAAAACATTTTGTTTCCAATAAAGATATGTTTGACCCTTTCTGCCAGAGCCCACTACAATTTCAAAAGGTTCTTTGCGCAATGCTGTCCCACCAATGTATTCAGTCTGAAAAAAACTGCTATCATTTTTTTCCATGGTCACTTGCATAAACTGATTATAAGTAAACTGATTCATTCCGCTATCAAAACTGCCTTTAATAAATTCGGCTGCGGCTGGACGTGATGTGAAATTATGCGCAGTGGTAATAAAACTATCGTAAATAGCCTGATGGCAAGATCTGCATGATTGTGAGCCAGCATACATGCTATCAGAAAAAATTTTATTGCTAAGATTTGTTTCAGTTACATGATTAAAACCAGAGCACAGAAGAACACCTGCGTATATCAATAGCAACAAAAGTATGGTGATGTAATTTTGTTTTTTAATCTTTCGAAAATAAAAAATGATATAGAAGGCAGACTTCATGATAATTTACTCAATTGAATGAACAGCTTCTTTATGAATGATGATGGTGAATGGTCAATAGTGATTAATCATCATCAATCATGATTATTTTCAACACAATAATTCATAGAATATAGAATCACATCTTCAAATGAAAAATCATTTCAATTTAATTTCCACTTATGCTATTTATCATTTTTCAATTTGATTCTTTCAATCACAAGATTGCCAACGTTTCTTCCCAAATCTTTTCCGTTGTCAATCGCTTCGCGAAAATGAATACCACCATACAAACGGCTGATGGCCGCTTCATCTGCAGCATCAAAAAAAGAATTGAAACTGCGTTCGGGCAACCCATAATTTCTTTCTGAATTATCCGTGTAATGAAAATGATCTCCAAAAATATGTGTGAGCACAACTGCTGATGCCATTGAAATAACACTGTGTCCGCTCACATATTCCGGAAACGGTGGTGTTTGAAGAACCGGCTGCCACTCTGGCGCGCCAGATTGCTGAATGGCTGTAATGGGACGTATGTAATTGCTTTTATATTTTTCGCTCCATGCTGCAATCACAACATCAAAAATCGCAACGGATACCATGCTATAAGTATATAGTGCGTCTATTAACTTCATTTTTTTTTGAGCGATGGCAATGCTAGTGATCCCAATCCAGTGGCCGCCCGGAGAAACTTTTTTGATGCTATACATCATGTGGCCAACGGTTTGAGTAGCGAATGGATTGCAGTCCCAAAAACTTGCTTCAGCTCTCTGTTCATTGGTAAGATGCATGCTGATATCATACACTTCTTTACGTTCTTGTATAAATTTTTCAGAATTGAAAGGAGCAGGATCTGGCATGATAAACTGATCGGGTTTTGTAAGCATCATCGGTCGGATCTGGTTCCAATAAGGCTCAATTGCTTCCATAAAATCAGGGCCTGTCGGTTGCCACAATCCCGCTTTCGAACCTGGCGTAAAGCGAGGTAACGTGCGCGTATGTCCATAATTATCTTGCTTTGCCCATTGTAGGATATGTGCTGCAACCTGTTCACCAAACTGAACAGAGCGTTCATAAACCTGTGAAGAAATTGGTCTCTTATGCAATTGTATTTCTATTGAATCCCATGATTTTTGAAACAGATCTTTCGAGAAAACAAAAGCATAAGCGGTTTTATAAAATGCATGCGCTCCTGTGACCAGCCAATCATATTCTAATCCAGGAGATGGTTTTGGCAAAGCCTCAAGTCCATTTAATTTGCCAGCAAAACTTTTGTATTCTCCGTTGCCCGAAACAACTGCTTCATAAAAAGCAATCAATGGATAAACATAATCTCGACTTGCAACAGGAGGAGAAGTAATGTCGTGAACCATCACATCTGTCAGCGCATTCACACATTGATGTACCAAATGGATATCCTGATCCTGAGAAATTCCCTTTTGAAAAAAAACAAAAAAAGAAATACTAATTAATATTGAAGATTTGAATTTTGTCATTATTATTTGCAACTATTATAATATTATCGATCCTGATTATTTTCCTTGCATCTTTATCTGCCACGAACCCATTATTAAGGATAGGCGTAAACGTTAGTCCTTTATTTTGTGATAACAATAAACCTTTTCCTGCATCTTCCCTTCCCGTTTGCGCTCTCACTGCATAATTGTTGCCAACCAGCAGCAAATTTTTTAATCCATCATGATTGAAATCGTCAATCAAAAAATCTCTTATCGGAAATGCTTGCGCATCATTTGCAAAAGGCTGAAAATGAAAATTGCCATTTTCATTCATAAAAATTCCGGAGCGAAATTCTTGCGCTTCCAAATGAACGGCTTTCTCCAATTGCTCCTTAGTGAAAATATCTTTTATGGTTGCATCGCAATAAGCCTGATAAGAGGGAAATTTAGTTTTGAGTGATGGGATCTGATCAAGCAATTCATCTCTTGTTGGCATCGGATAGCTTTTGCCCTGAACATAATAACTCAATATCGCATCGAGCGAACCGTTGTTGTCAATATCAGCAGCATCAATGGTTACAGGCTGTTCGGCAGTTGGCTTCATCTGATTGTTCATGCCTTCATTCCCGGCGATGATATCTAAATTGCCATCATTATTTATATCTTCTACTTTCAAGCAATTCCACCAACCTGAAGAATTAGGAATTTTGAGTTGATTTTCTACCGTAAAAAACGGTGCTTTTTTCTGTCCATATAAAATGGTGATGGGCATGAACTCCCCTGCAATGATCAAATCATTCACTCCATCTTTATTGATATCTGAAACAATCGCGGTGCTGATCATGCCGATGTTTTTTAAAAACTCCGGTGTTACATCTTTAAATATCCCATTGTCATTTTCGAATAAATAAGATCTCGGCGCTGTAGGATAGGATCCTGTAGTAACCTGACCGCCCCTGAAAATATCCGGTTTACCATCACCGTTAAAATCAAATGCCACGACTGCACCGCCTGATGAAAGTGTTGGCGGAAGCACATCTGGTTTGTAAGTAAAGTTTCCTTTCCCATCATTCCAATAAATATGATCCTGAAAATTTTCTTCATTGCCCCCACTCACTACATATAAATCAAGATTGCCATCATTATTTAAATCAACAAAAATTGCTTCAACGTCTTCAAAATTTTTCTCTTCTTCAAAAACTGGGATCTTTTTTTCTTCAAACTTTCCATTTCCCTGATTGATAAAAATAGTCCCCGACTGTCCTTTAGCACCTCCTATATAAAAATCTTTTTTCCCATCGCCATTCACATCGCCTGCGGCAAGCGCAGGGCCATTGCGGGAATATTGATGAGGCAGCAAAGGCTCTCTTTTAAAATCATTATAATCATCTTCTATATGCGTGAAGCGAGCATTGTCACTGGCAATTTCAGTGAATAATGCAAGGGGCTCTTTTTCTTTTTCTTCAGCATGAACAGCATTTTTTTGTTCTAATAATATGGTTTTATTAACAGGCTGATCTTGGATGATTTGCGTTGCGCCATCCTGCCAAAAAACTTTTACGGTTACGGATGTCCGTTTGCCCAATCCAAAAATCAGACAAGGCTCCATGGAAGATTGAAAGCCGTGCGTGTGCTCTAATTCTTGCAATTGTTTAAACCCATCAATAGACGAAACCAGCACTTTAGCACCAATGCCAAAGCTGTTTTTTTTACTGCCGGAAAATTTTATTTTCAAATAATTATTCTTCAGATCTTCCGCATGATTTTGCCAGATAAAAGCAGGTTGGTTCATATTGTTCACCACCAGATCCCAATCGCCATCATTATCAAAATCGCCATAAGCTGCGCCATTCGATAATGCCGGAATATCCATGCCCCATTTTTCTGTAACGTTCTGAAAATTTAAATTCCCTGAGTTTTTGAACAAGTAACTTTTCAATTGTGAGGAAGGCATTTTCTTAACCATTTCATAGAGATTTGGTTTTTCACCCGCCAGCAAATATTTTTTTATTTCATCAGGTGCCGTGTATTTCAAAAAATCCATGTTGGTATAATCGCGCATGTAACCATTCGTGATAAAAAGATCCTGCCAACCATCCAAGTCAAAATCGCAGAACAAAGCCGACCAGCTCCAATCAGTATTTGAAATGCCAGCCAATTGACCTTCTTCACTAAAACTGATTTTGTTATTATTTTTAGTTGCGATGTGCAACATGTTCCGCATGTATTGATAATAATAGCCGCTTTTAATTAGCATCTGAAAATGATCATAGCCATCAGGGCCCTTCAATAATTTTTGCCTTCTGTTATCTTCGGGCAACATATCCATGGTAAGCAGATCGGTCATTCCATCATTATTAACATCAGCCGCATCACATCCCATCGAAAATTTAGAAGAGTGCCCTAAATATGAGCTAAGGGATTCTTTAAATGTTCCATCTTTTTGATTGATGTATAAATAATCATCCTCATCATAATCATTGGAAACATACATATCCGGCCAACCATCGCCGTTGAAATCAGCAACTGCAACACCCAGCCCAAAACATATCGGGTTACTGATAATGCCAGTCTGTTTTGTTACATCTGTAAAATGATTGTTGCCATCGTTCCTGTATAACTTATCGCCAGCAAGGGAATCATAAGCCGTTTTCATATAAGCAACATCAAAATTTTTAAGCCTCTTTGTGGAATGATTCAAAATAAATAAATCCAAATCACCATCGTTATCGTAATCAAAAAAAACAGCTTGTGTAGAATTGCCTTTGTCATCAATGCCATATTGTGCCGCCATCTCTTTAAACGTTCCATTCTTCTGATTTATGAATAACAGATTACGGCGGCTACTTTCATCACCATTGCCCGATCTGCATATATAAATATCAAGCCAGCCATCAGCATTCACGTCAGCAAGTGTAACTCCTGTCTTCCATCCATCTGCCTGCACTTTTGATTTTTTTGTAACATCTTCGAAATTAAAATTGCCTTTATTGAAATATATTTTTGGCTGCTCCATGTTAGAAGTGAAAACGATATCAGGGAGACCGTCATTGTTAAGATCGCCAACTGCGACACCACCACCATTATAAAAATATTCATAGGCCAAAACATTCTGCGTTGCAGATTCTACGACATTATTCTGAAAATGAACGCCTGTCCGATCTGGCGGAAGCAATGAAAAAAGCGGTTGTGCATATCCGTCAAAATAGAAGAAAAGAA
>CAIYPC010000478.1 GCA_903927975.1 uncultured Bacteroidota bacterium
AAGAATCCTTGGCAATTCTTCATATTGACCAATAACAAAGCGCCTGATATTTGTTTGGGCAGAATCAATCAGATGACCAAGTATTTCTTTTTTGCTCCATTTTCTGGGTGAAGGTTTAAAAGAATATTTTTCTTCGCTGATAGCTTTTAGTTTTTCGGAATAATCAGATGCAATCTGGTGAAGTTGATTTGAAGTGATTTCCATTTTGTTTCATTTTGGTATAAGAGAATGAAAGATAATTTTTATTCGATAATGTATTTGTTGAAAAGGACAGATGGTTGATAGGGTTTTAAATTTCCTGCGCCCGCCGGCCTCCGCGAGAAACCCTCAAATCCAGATTTGCTCGTTTGCCTCTTACAGGATATTTTTGCAACTCATAAATTTTTATAAGGATGAGACAAATCGCTTTCAGGGAAGCTTTAAGAGAGGCAATGAACGAAGAGATGCGCAGGGATGACCGCGTGTTTTTGATGGGAGAAGAAGTGGCAGAATATAATGGTGCATATAAGGTGAGCCAAGGAATGCTTGATGAATTTGGGCCAAAGCGTGTTATTGATACTCCGATTTCTGAACTTGGTTTTACGGGTGTTGCAGTAGGCGCAGCGCAAAGCGGTCTTCGCCCCATAGTAGAATATATGACATGGAACTTTGCGGTTCTTGCCTTAGACCAAATTTTAAATACAGCTTCCAAAATGCTGGCAATGAGCGGAGGACAAGTTGGTTGTCCGATTGTTTTTCGCGGTCCTGGCGGTTCGGCCGGACAATTGGGAGCGCAGCACTCAACAGCTTTTGAAAGTTATTATGCAAACATTCCCGGCATCAAAGTTATTTCGCCAAGCAATGGATATGATGCAAAAGGTTTGTTGAAACAAGCAATCCGTTATGAAGAAGATCCGGTGATCTTCATGGAAGGCGAAACAACCTATGGCGACAAATGCGAAGTGCCGGAAGAAGAATATTATATTGAGATTGGCAAAGCAGATATTAAGAAACAAGGCAAGGATGTGACCATCGTTTCTTATAATAAAATGATGAAAGTTGCATTGGCTGCCGCTGCTGAATTGGAAAAAGAAAACATCAGCGCCGAAGTAATTGATCTACGTACCATCCGCCCGCTTGATTGGCGCACGATTTTGGAAAGTGTGAAGAAGACAAATAGATTGGTGATTGTGGAAGAACAATGGCCTTTCGGGTCAGTGTCTTCTGAAATTACTTATAACATACAAAAAGAAGGATTCGATTATTTAGATGCTCCGATTCGCCGCATTACTTCTGCAGATGCACCATTGCATTATGCGCCAAATTTAGTGGCGCTTGCATTGCCCGATGTTGCAAGAACTGTGAAGCTCGTGAAAGAAGTGATGTATTTAAAAAAATAGCGTTTAATCCGCAATCTATACAGTAAGTAATCCTGAAGAACACTTCAGGATTTTTTATTTTTGATTATGACCGAAATCCAAAATAAACCTGCACATTTCGAAACCTATATTCAAAGAGGGTTTCTTGATAATTTGCCACGCAAAATCATCATTAATCCGGAATACATAGAATTTGAAGATAAGAATCGGGTTAATGCTGAGAACTCAAAGTTATATTGGAAAGATTTTGATGGAATAAGATATGGATATGAAAGAATAAGAGGCTACTCTTTTTATATAGGCTTAAAGAGGAGCATTTATGTTAAGGATACAAATAATAATCAAATAAAAATATCTCTGACAAGCCTATATAAAATAAGAAGCAAGAGAAATCAAGAAAAATATTCTGAAATCCTACATGCAATATTTGATTTTTTTTTGAATAGTTATTTGGGCAAAATTATTCAGGATGTAAAGTCCGGCGAGATCGG
>CAIYPC010000479.1 GCA_903927975.1 uncultured Bacteroidota bacterium
ACAATATAAAATTTTCTGGCTTCGCACCAAGTGACACATATAATCTTGAACAAGCCATGGCTGCAGCTCCTGCACCGTTCACCACAAATTTTGCTTTGTCTATTTTTTTCTTTTGAATTTCAAGTGCATTGATCAATGCGGCGCTACTAATGATTGCAGTGCCGTGTTGATCATCGTGCATCACCGGAATTTTCAACAGCTCTTTCAATTTCGTTTCTATATAAAAGCATTCAGGAGCTTTAATATCTTCCAAATTGATGCCACCAAAAGTTGGCTCAAGCGCTTTTACTATCTGCACAAATTTCTCCGGATCTTTTTCATTGATCTCAATATCGAACACATCAATGTCGGCAAAAATTTTGAAGAGAACTCCCTTGCCTTCCATTACAGGCTTGCTTGCTTCCGGGCCAATATCACCCAAGCCAAGCACGGCGGTACCATTACTAATAACGGCCACGAGATTTCCCTTGGCCGTATATTTATAAACGTTCTCTATATCATGAAAAATTTCTTTGCAGGGCTCTGCAACGCCCGGCGAATAAGCGAGAGAAAGATCGCGCTGCGTTTTTGCTTCTTTGGTAGGGACTACTTCTATTTTTCCCGGTCTACCTTTAGAATGATATTCCAGCGCCTGTTCTTTTCTCAACTGCTTTTTTTGCATATAATTTTTTTCGTGAGAAGCATTTTAAAAGACCTGTCAGGTTTTTAAAACTTGACAGGTCTTTTAAAATAAGGCAACAAAAATACGAAAAGGGAAACAGATGAGGTTTTGGGGGTGAAATGGTGTGACGTGGGATACGAGATTTGTGATACCAGCGTTAGTTTTCATGGCATCATCGTTGCGTCGCAATCCGTTCATCGGTAGTGGTACTATTGAGCTAATAGTTGAAGGGGAAACTATACTGGTAAAAAATAGATACCCTTATTCATAGAACAATTTTGTCAGAAAAATATTTATTATGCTATATAAATGGACTGTATCAAGAAAGGATATAAAGCTAGTTCAACAGGTTTGTGCAGACCAATCAACTCACGAAATATTTAAGGAAAGGCAGAAGGTAAATATTAAAGCAAATAAAATTACAGTCACGAAGGAAGTTCTTTGGAAAAGTATATTCACATGCTTGCTAACAACGCGACAGCGTTCGACTAAAAATAGAAGAATAAATGAATTTTTGAAAAAAGGGTACGGTTCGATAAGCATATCACAACTTTCGACACTAAAAGAAAAGCAGATTGAAAAATATATAGCTCGACAATTGAAAGGCTTTGGGGGTATTAGACGTAATAAAAATATACCTAATGAAGCAGCAACAATTTATCAATATTTAGAAGATACACAATGGGAGTTGTTGCAAGTAATAAACAATTTTGAAAAAAATAAAAGTAACAAGATCGCAGAAAGACAACTTTGTAACCAAATTGTTTTGGAGAAAAAATTCAAAGGACTTGGTCCAAAGCAATCTAGGAATCTATTACAAATGATAGGATTAACGGTTTATGAAATTCCTATAGATTCTAGAATAACGGATTGGTTGAATGAAAATAAATTTTTTCCTTTTAG
>CAIYPC010000480.1 GCA_903927975.1 uncultured Bacteroidota bacterium
TAATCAATATTCTTTTGAACCATCCTTTCAACGCTACTTCTATATTTGCATGCCTTGCTTGATCAAACTGATCAATATTCTTAAATAATTTTATAAAGCCTTCATTCATTATTTCTTCTGCTTCTTCAGAATGATTTTGATAACGATAACAAATTTTCATGGCATAATCCTTAAGCAGTTGATACAACTCCTTCTGGCTTGCCCTTTCATTCTGCCGGCAGCCTGCAATTATTGCGCTTATTTGTTTACCTCCTGCGATCAAGTTGTTAAGGTTGTAATGTATGAAAGCGCAAACTACCTCACTCAGTATCTCGATTACGTAAACGAATTGTTAAAGGTTGCTTTTTTAGCTTAGATTTTAAGAATCTATGACAATTGATTATGCTAAGGAATGCCTATGGCAATGAGTGAGATGTTGGCATTTGCATAAACCTGCATTTGTAGCATATTTTTCTGCGCGAGAAAGCCAAGGATTTTCACATCATTCACTTTGCCTGACGAATAAATATTGTTAGAGAGTTGGGTATTGATTTTTGCATCAAGCAATGGCATATTGCTTTTTACCAGGGCGCCAATATCTAAATAAGTTTTGCCATTAAGGTTCTTTTTAATCTTGTTCCTGAACAAGGTCTTCCCAATTTTTAATGCGAGGTCTTCATCTTCCAATGTATAAGAAATATCAGGAATGGTCAGCGTTTGGTTTGCTGCATCAAGAACGGGTGTTCCTCTCAAATAGAGTTTGCCTTTATTGGTTCCTGCAAAATCTATTTTTATTTCTATCTGATGATGATCGATACCTTTTAATGAAGCTTCTTTAATCACGATTGTTCTTCCATCAACTTCAAAAGCTTTATTGTGCAATGTGTCGTTTAATAATTTTGAAAGAAAAGCATAATCATAATTGATGTTTAAGTACACGGAAGATGTGTTCTTATTTTCATTTGGGTTCAATAAGGGAAACCCTGTTGAAATAATTGTGCTTGCGCTATCTGATGAAAGCTGTGGTTTACAGGTTGCGCCTATATAAATGCTAAAAGTATCCTTCGAATAATTTAATTGCCCCAATCGAACAGCAGAAGGGTTTAACGAAATGTATCCATACTTGCTAAGTGCAACAGTTTTGTATTGCATGTATGTTTGAAATAATGTTTTCGTATAATCCATTCCGTTAATGGTTGCATCTAGTGTGGAACAAAATGCATTTACAGACGAGCGAACGCTATCAACAACAAGCCCAGTAACATCATTTGAAAATAAAGAAACGATGCATTTATCTAAAGCTTGTAAATTATCAAGCTTGGTTGTGGTCTTTAATTTATAAGTTGGAAGAAAAGACAATTGTGAGCTAACGTTGATGGTTATCTTACGCAGGGGTTCGTTTCCATAGCCACAGCTTCCGGAAATCCACGGTGAAACGGGCTTGCCCAAAGTGCAAATACATTTGCTTCCCGAAAGTTGATAATTGCCTGTAAAATGAATGCCGATTTTATTATTGATGCATGTGAGGCTAAGTGGAGATCTTACAAAATGATACTTGTACCTGAAATCGCATGATGGCTGTGAATAGTTTGGATAAAGGTCCGAATTGAATTCTTTCGGCACTAAAAATTCTGCTTTTGCAAGAATGGGCGGAGCGAATATTTTTAATTGAACATCAATTTCGCTGCCAGGCAAAGCAGGCAATGAATCAGGAACATGAAAACCAGATGGCTGTTCCTGTGGGGCAACTGTTTTTTTTGAAGTGGAACAAGATGCAAAAAGCAGAATAATAATCGAGAAAAAAAACAGGCGCAGGTATTTCGTCTTCGGCAAGGAAAAAATATTTGAGGCGAATTTAGCGAAGCGATTTGTATAACCTAAATAAGCGTATTGTTTTTTTATTGTATGCCCTGTTGTTTATCTTTTCTTAAAAAAATAAGGGCGAAGCCTGAAAAGGCCTCGCCGTGTTGTTGATATAGTCCTAAAAATTTTATTTGTAAGTGTGCTAAATGTTTGTGGCTTATGCAGTTCGTTAAACCAAATAAATGCCATATTTTAAATTGTTAACAATGAACGTTTTATGAATTACTAGCCGCTATTTGATTCCAATAGATGGAAAATATTCCATTCACAGATCAGGATAGTTATATAGTTACATGCAATGGGAAATTAATCATTTCCGTTAAGTCCCTCATTACCACTCTTCAGCCAAATTATACCATTCAAAAGGTTATAACCAAGGATGAGTGACAAGAAGTGCAACTAATTCTTTGGTCAAAAAACCAAATGAATTATGGAAGTTGGTTTTTATTGGGTGAAAGTGGAAGGTAATAGCCGTGTTTTGGGCATTCATTTTGAGCCTGCTTATTATAACGGCGAAGAAGTGGAGGGATGGGGTTTATGTGGGCAAGATTCTGTTTTAGACGAAGATTGTTTTTTAGAAATCGTGCCTATGATAATGCCAGAAATAAAATCATAGATTATTATACATAAATGGTGGATGTTTTCTTTCTCTTTTTAATGCATTGATACGGCTATCAGAACCATTAATTAACAATTCAGCCTCAAATTTTTTAAATCCTTTTATCAGTTCCTTGATTAGTTCGTTTGTATTTATTATTGTTTTCCCTTTTATTGTATCGTGTGGTTTTTTGAAAGTCCTGTCATTAGTTACGGCAAACCTGCGTTTCCCTGAATAATTGTGTATCACAGCTTTCCTAAAAATTGAATACATTTTTATCCCCTTGAATCTGGGGAGATATTCTGTAATAAAAGATTCGCAGCGTAAATCTAAATCTATAAGGCTTAAAGGGTATCTGAAAGAAGCCAACTGATCTATGAAGCAAATAGACAGTATGAAAGCTGCAATTGGTTTTTTTCTATTGTATTTAATATCGCCTAAAGCATATCCCTTAAAAGAATAAATCATTTCTGATATAATCTTATCTTCTCTTGTCACTTGCTTTTATTTTAGTATTCTTAATTGGGGTATTGAGAGCAAGTTTTACAGCTTCTTCAAATGACATATCTAATTTCAATGGCTCATCGTCTGGAAGGATCAGTTTTTTAGGAGCTTTTTTAGTCTTTGGTTTATTTGCTTTTGCCATCAGAGCAAGTTACTGATTTATTTTCTTTCCGATAAGTTCGTTATAAGTCAATCTATGCTCAATGTTCTGCAATGATATTGTAAAGCGTTCTGCATCTGTAATCTTTCTTGAATTGTAACGATATGAATATTCATCTGCGTAACACTGAAGATGCTTGTAAGAGATATGATGGTATATGCCATAAACGCCGCGCTTCATAACGCTCCCAAAATTCTCAACCGTATTGACGTGAACATTTCCTTTGACCCATTCCCTTTTATAGTGCGTTACATGCTTACGGTTATATGGCTGCTCATCGTTCTTGTATAAATTGCTCTCATCCGTGTGAAGCTCTGATACTGGCTTTACATTCTCGTTAATGGCTTGCCATACATTCTTTGCATTATTGTCGAACATTGCCTTTACGCGCACTTCGCCGCCACGTTCAGCCATACCTATTACCGCACCTTTATTCTTTATTTTGTTCTTCATGTTGTAATCTATTTCTTGTGGCGGCAATCCTTTGTAATCGCTCCTATATTTACGCGAAAGATATGTTTCATCAGCCTCGATAATTCCAGACAGTAATGTTGTGGATCTGTTTTTCATCATTAGCCTTATACGGTGAAGCATGAACCATCCTGATTGCTGGCTCGTTCCTATCTGCCTTGCAAGCTGATAACTGCTAATCCCTTTCTTTGAGCTTGTAAGAAGATAGATAGCCATAAGCCATTTAGAAACTGGTAGATTAGAAGCTCCCATTATAGTGCCAGTAACAACGCTGAATTTCTGATAGCATTCACGTGAAGCGCATTTGAAACGCTTGCCTCCTTCAATCACATAGCATTTATCATGCTGGCAATAAGGGCAGATAATAACACCGTTCCATCTTTCTTTTGCAAGGTAATCCCTGCACGTCTTTTCATCCGGCATAGTGCTTATCAATTCTCTGAGGTTCTTGAACATATTCTTTAATTTTATAGTATTCTCAAAACAACTTAACAGTTAAAAAATATATGGATGCTATACAATTGCCTTTTATCAGCACTTTTTTAGGAAGCAAGGAAGATGATAAACATTCTTTGAATGCAGACGGCAGCTTTAACCCAACCGATGAATTTAATAAGAGAGTAGAAAAGTATAATTCTAAATTCATAAAAGCTGTCCTTAGTCCATTGGTCAAAGGATTAGATAATGCTAATTTCATTGTAATATTCAGGCAACGTACATTAGATGAAACAGAGTTCGATGCTGAAATTTGGGTAGATACCAAAGAAGCGTATAATAAAATGACTAACATAATAGGAGAAAATATTAGTGACAAAAAACTTCATTATTATTCAAGGGGGTCAATTCAGCATTATCTCGACAAACATTAAAGGAATATCCAAGGCTTATTTCTTCAACTGATTTTTTATCTGTTTGTAAAATATCGCTCGTTGCGTACCACACCGCTAATTCTTTATTGTGAGGCTGCAAATGTTGCCATATAAAATCTTTAGCTGCCTGTATCTCATCATTTGAATATTCTTTCATTCATACAATCCATCACAAGGGTTTAATAATCAGTTTGTTTTAAATCTACTCCCTCATCCTTGATTATTGCCATTCAAAAAGGTTTTATGCCATCCAATGTACTTTGTATTGCATAGTACATGCTTTTGGATATATCTTTGTTATGTCAATTCGGAAAAACAAACACTAATTGATTAAAAATAAAAAATTTAAAAAATGAAA
>CAIYPC010000481.1 GCA_903927975.1 uncultured Bacteroidota bacterium
GAAAACTTTGATTTTGAAAAAGCTAGTTTTCCAAAAAGCGAAGCTGAAAGAAAAGATTCGTGGAGAAAACGCCTCAAATATTTAACGCTCGAAAGATATGCTGACATGCTCGATGTTCAGGAAGCAAATAAAAATAAAAAAGATTTTGTTGTTAAAAGCAATACAGAACTTGAAATAGATGCGAGAGCAAAATCAATGAAAGCGATGGATCGCTATTTTGAAAGGCTCATATTGAAATCAAATGATGAAGATGACAGGTTTAATATTTTCGTTCAGGACATTGTTCAGTCAATGGATCCTCACACAGATTATTTTCCTCCCGTTGATAAAAGATATTTTGATGAACAAATGAGCGGTCACTTCTTTGGTATCGGTGCTTCTTTATTAAGGGATGATGATGGAAATATAAAAATCGCCACTTTGGTTTCGGGAAGCCCGGCACAAAAATCAGGCGAAATAAATGTTGGAGATATAATTATTAAAGTTGGTCAGGGCGCTCAGGAGCCAGTTGATTTAAGAGGTTTTTTTACTGAAGATGCAGTAAAACTTATTCGTGGTACAAAAGGCACTGAAGTAAGAATTACTTTAAAAAAGACTGATGGTTCTATTAAAACAGTTTCTCTTATTCGCGATGAAATTGTTCAGGATGAACTGACATTTGCAAAGAGCGCAATTATCAATAGCGAAAAAGGGAAAATTGGATATATATATTTACCTGAATTTTATGCGGATTTTGATAATCCAAAAGGCAATCGTTGCTCTATTGATGTAGCCCATGAACTAATTAAATTAAAGGAAGAAAAAGTTGATGGCGTTGTTATTGATCTTCGTAACAATGGCGGCGGTTCTTTATATGATGTTGTGCAGATGGTTGGTTTGTTTATCAATCAAGGCCCAGTTGTTCAGGTAAAAGATCGTGACGGGAAAGCACAGGTTTTAAATGATCACGATAAATCTGTTTTATATGATGGTCCGTTGTCGGTTATGGTAAATGAATACAGCGCATCTGCTTCTGAAATTTTTGCTGCAGCAATTCAGGATTATAAAAGAGGAGTGATAATCGGAAGCAGTTCAACTTATGGCAAAGGAACTGTTCAGCGCCCCATTCCTTTAGATAAATCAACTAATAATATGATGGAAACCAACAGCGAGTTGGGAACTGTAAAAATTACATTGCAAAAGTTCTATCGCATTAATGGAGGCTCTACTCAATTGCGTGGGGTTGCTTCTGATATAGTGTTACCAGATCTTTTAGAAGCTTCAAAAGTTCGCGAGAAAGACAATCCAGATGCTTTGCCTTGGGATGAAATACAAAAAGCAGATTATACTCCATGGAAATATGCTTATGATATGAACACCATAAAAAATGCGAGCATGGAACGCTTAAAAAATAATTCTGCGTTCAATATTATTCATACAGATGCTGAATGGCTTGAGAAACAACAGGACAAACAATATCCGCTTAATCTTGAAAAATACAGGCAAGAGCAAAAACAAATAAAGGCTACAGTGAAACAAATTGAAACACTGAGCAAATTGCCCAAAGAAATGAATGTTATCGGATTGCCCCAGGATGCTAATAAGTATGCGGGA